>CAZWOV010000001.1:0-33950 GCA_964635645.1 uncultured Planctomycetaceae bacterium
GTTGTTCTTGCCGACAGATTTCTCCTCTCCAGTATTGTTTACCAGGGATACGGAGGCGGGCTGGACATTGAAGAAATCCGACAACTTGGTCTCATCGCAACCGGAGGGATTTTACCAGACCTGAATATCATTCTGGATATTCCTCTTTCCATAGCCAAAAACAGGAGAAAAGGAACTCCGGACCGTCTTGAAGCGGAAGCGGACGTCTTTCACGAACGGGTCAGAAACGGTTTTTTGAAGGAAGCGGAATCTTTTCCGGAAAAAAACCGCGTAGTCGCCGCTTCTCAGAGTATCGACGAAGTCCAGGAAGAAATCAGACGGGATCTTCTTCCTTTCCTGAAGTAAATCGGTATTTGTTTTTCTGCGGGACAGTAAACTCAACCCGTCCTGTTGTTTTCATTATTTTATTTTCAGTTTTTGGAGTGTTTCATCATGGCCGTTCCTGTTCCATTCCTTGACCTTTCACGACATATTGAGCCTATCAAACATTCAATCAAAGAAGGACTTGGATGCGTCGTCGATTCCGGAGCCTTCGTCCTTGGTCCGGAAATTTCCAAACTTGAACAAACGTTGGCCGACTACTGCAATTCCGCCCGCGCAATCGCCTGTTCTTCCGGAAGCGAAGCGCTCCTGATGGCGCTCATGGCGTTGGACCTGCAACCCGGCGATGAAGTTATCGTCCCTTCCTTTACTTTCTTCGCAACGGCCAGCGCGGTAGTACGTCTTGGCGGAGTCCCGGTTTTCGCAGATATCTGCAAAGATTCATGGAATATTGATCCGCAAGACGTCGAACGGAAAATCACAAATCGCACGAAAGCCATTATTCCCGTTCACCTTTTCGGACGCGCGGCCGATATGAAATCATTGACCGACATTGCGCAGGCTCACGGTCTTCATATTGTCGAAGACGCCGCTCAGGCAATTGGAGCGGAAGCCGTTCTCGCGGACGGTAATCATCGCGTAGGTTCTATTGGAACTATCGGCTGTTTCAGTTTCTATCCGACCAAAAATCTTGGAACAATGGGAGACGGCGGAGCGTTGACGACCAACGACCCGGAACTTGCCGAAAAGCTCGACTTAATTCGCGGCCACGGCATGAAACCGCGGTATTTCCATAAAATTATCGGAATTAACGGTCGTCTTGACGCTTTTCAGGGACTCGTCCTGAATCAGAAATTTCCGTTCCTGGACAAATGGACCCTTGAGCGGCAGCAAATTGCGCAGAAATACTTTGATTTGTTCGCGGCGCATCCTAAACTTTCCGACCGCCTCCAGTTCCCATTAAAGGCCGGTAAAGACCGCGTAGTCTGGAATCAGTTCTGCATTTGCGTTACGGACCCGCGGGAAGGAGAGATCCGCAACCAGTTAACGGCTTTTCTTTCAGAAAGAAAAATCGGATCCGCAATTTACTATCCATTCGGACTTCATGAACAGGAATGTTTTCGTTATCTCAACTGTAAACCGGAATCGTTGCCGGTTACGCAACATGTCTCGCGCTCCATACTGGCTCTTCCCATATTCCCGGGTCTGACTCTGGCGGAACAGGAATCCGTCGTCGACGCCGTTTCGGAATTTTTTGACAATTGACCGCGCCCTGAAAAGGAAATACTTTCATGAAACGAACATTTTTGGATTGGAGTAAGCCGTGTATTCCGGCGCTGGCGGATCATCTGCTCAAACAATGCCAGGTAGGAAACGCCGACTTTTTCGACCTTTCCAATTATGTTCTTGTTTTTCCGAACCGCGCGGCCAGCAAACGTTTTCTCACCGTATTGGCGGACCGCGCATGGAAAACTCATTGCACAATCGAACCGCCGCGGGTTAAACATATGGGAGATTTCATGGAACTGCTTTACGAGCAGAAGGCGCCTTGCGCGTCGCTCCTGACTCAGCAGATTCTTTGGACAGCCTCCCTGAAACAGACGTCGAAAGATCTTCCGGAACTTTTTGCTCTTCTTTATCCCAACGCCCCCGATTTTTCCGATACGATTCCGTGGTTCCATATCGGAGCTGAAATGGCGGAAACGTTTCAGGATCTCGTCCGCGAAAATCTGAATTTTGGCCAGGTTTTTCAATTCTGCCAAACATGCGGCCCGTCTTTTGAAAACACTTCCGGGACCGATCCGAAAACATTTCTTCCTCGCTGTGAAATTCAACGTTGGGAAGTTCTTGCGCACGCCGAACAGATTTACCACAAACGCCTGAACGAGCTTGGACTTTGGGATCGGCAGGCCGCTCGTCTTTTCGCTCTGCGAAATTCCGAAAACGCTTCCGGTATTCCATCGAAAGATTTTCATATTTCCTTCCGCCTTGGAATCGTCGGCTGCGTTGACTTAAGTAATCTTCAGCGTGAATTTCTGAAACGAATTGAATCTCAGGTCGAAATTTTTATTTTTGCCCCGGAAACAATGAAGGAACGTTTTGAAGAGGACGGTTGCCTCAAAACCGGAGCATGGCAAAAACTGGAACCGGAACTGAACGAACGTCTTCAGCAATCCCTTGTTCAGGCGACTTCGCCGGAAGAGCAGATTCAGATCGTAACGGACAAACTACGTTCCGTCGCGCAAAACACATGCATTGAAAACATCACAATCGGCCTCGTGGACGAATCTCTTGAATCCCTTCTGTTACGGTCGCCCGCGCTGTCAGAAGCCACGACGCCGCGTTCAGGCAAAAAAGTACTTGCGGATTTTCAGCCGTGGAAACTTCTCAAAAGCATGAGCGACTACTATCAAAGTATCCTCTCCTTCAATCCCGACCAGTCTCTCGCGGAACTCATGGAAACCGTCGGTCCTTCTTATTCCGCTCTTGCCAGTTTCCTCCGTCTTGAAGACGTCGGCAACTGTCTGCGTATGCAAAAAAACGCTTTCGGTTCCCCGCTCGTCAATGGAGATTGGATTACGGAACTCGATCGTTTCTTCAACCGGCGTTACCCCTCTCAAATGCCGTTACCGTCTGAAATGGAAAAACAGAGTCCGGAATTTCCAGAGCTTACGGCCGCTTATCGTTTTGTTCATGAACTTCTCCTGGAAACGGCCCGCGAGTATTCCAATTTCCACTCGCTCCTTTCAATAGTAACGCAGTTCCTAAAACGAATCTACTGCTGGAAAACCAGCTATGATTCCCAAAATGAGGAAGAATATCAGATTGTCCGCGGCGGAATGGAATTGAACCATGCGTTCTCCGACAAACTTCAGCTTCCACAGTCGCTTTTGCCGGAGTTGCCGCTGACTTTTCCGGAAGCGTTGGACCTCCTCCTTTCACAGACTGCCAGTAAACAAACCGCTTCTTCAAACGTTCCCGGATCAATTTCAATCCAACGCTGGTTGGATCTGCCTCTGGACGACGCCGAAGTCATGTTTCTCGTGGGAATGAACGAGGAGTACGTCTCGGCAGACGCCGTTTCCGCGCATATTTTTCTCCCAAACGAGCTGCGCAGGAAATTAAACGTAAAAACAAATGAAAGCAAATTTGAACGCGATATTTACAATTTGTCGGTAATCATCGCGCAGAGAAGCGAAATTTTTGTCACTTTCGGACGAATTTCCACCAACGGAAGAACGATCGTTCCAAGCCGCCTTTTACTCACGGACCCTTCCGATCGCCTTATCGACCAGGTAATTCGCTTTTTTGACGATCCGCAGGAAGATAAATCTGAAAATTCCGTCAAGCCCGGCGTCGCTGCAGATCTTCAATCAATCGAACAGTCCGGTTCGCGCCTTTTCTCTACGCCGCCGATTTCAGACGACATACCCCCAATCACGGAAATGTCCGTAACAGACTTTTCCAACTTTATGTCTAATCCATACGTTTTTTATCTCCGGCAAGTTCTGCATTTGGAAACAGTAAACGATTTCGCTCAGGAGCTGACCGCCGCCGACTTCGGTACGCTTATCCACGACGTCATGGAAACATTCGGACGGCAGGAAATTGTCAGACGTAAAGAATCGAATGATATTGACCGTCCCCTGTTACTCAAAGACCCTAACGCCCTCAAAAAGGAAACGGATCGAATTCGAACGCAACTTCTGGAAATTCTGAACCGCCGTTTCATCGCTCAATACGGTTTTCACTCCATTCCAATAGTCGCTCTTCAGTATTCGTTACTTCAAAACAGGCTTGAGGCTCTGGCGGAAAAACAGGCGGAACAATATGCCGAAGGATGGCAAATCTGGGACGTGGAACGCAGCATTCGAACCGTTCTTCGAACAAACCGCGGTCTTGGGAAACCGGAACGCTTTGGAAACGATCGTCCCTCCCCCATGTTCGTCCGGGGGAAATTTGACCGTATCGATTTCAGAAAATGCGGAGACGGCTCATTCGAATGGAGAATCTGGGATTACAAAACATGGTCGGAAACCCCCAACAAAAAACATTTCGGCCGAGTAAAGCCTCCGCATGAACTTCATCCGGAAATCTGGCGTAATCTCCAGCTCCCCCTTTATCTGCATCTGATCCATTCCGCAGTAACGGGCAAAGATCCGAAGTATGCCGATTTCACCCCAATCGTAAATTCGTCTAAAATCGACGTCGGATATATTCTGGTCCCTAAAAAAGCGGAAAACACTAAATTCATTGAAACAGAATGGGATGAAGAAATCCTGGATTCCGCCAACGAAAAGATTTTCCTCATCGCCCATGACGTTCACGACAGAATCTTTCCAAATCAGGGAGAACTTTCCCTTTGGGATCGCGGAACGGAAATTGAATGGATTCTTCAAAAGAAATGATTTTTCAGAGATAGATATTCAAAAGAATCCTCAACCCAACGCTTAAAACAATCACAACCGGCACAACCGACATTCTGTTGAAATAGTGAATATCAAGGAGACTACGGTCGATAAACAGAAATACGTGATACTGGACAGATTCACCAGGAAAACCTGAATTTCAATCGTCAGTTGAGGCCCTAAAAATGTTTTTATTGATACATCGTTTCCAGAAAACGGTATTCGCATTCCTTTTCACAGCGCTTTTGCTCTGCGGTCTGCTTACCGTAACCTCCGCTCCAGCTCAAGGAATTTGGCGAGGCTCTATTATTCCACAGGACTACGCAAACAGTAAAGGCCTTCATCGGCAATGGATTGCCCATGTGGAATTTAATCCATACTCTAAAGTCTCTGAAAAAATCTGCCGTCTGACTTTTGATCGCGATTCCGTCTTCATTATTACGGACCAGGGAACCGTTCAGGCATTTGAAGCGGAAACGGGTAAAACCAGGTGGGTCGCTTACGCCAAAACAAAGGGAAAGGTCATTCAGGGACTGTCCGCAAGCAGATATTATGTTGCGTTCACCGCCGGTTCCACCCTTTTTGTCTTGAATAGAAAGAATGGAAGAATACTCCTCGACAAGGATATTCCAGCAATTCCGACCAACGAACTCACTCTGGGTGAAAATTGCGCGTACGTACCGGCAATCAATGGACTCATCTATATTTTTGACCTTCAGCCAATGGAAGACCCCATGGTTGAGCTGGGAATCTCAAATTCCATGCTTTCTGAAAAGGAACGTAAAGCCAGAAAAGAAGAATTTATTGATTCTTTACGTCTGGTAAAGTCCACGGGCGAACCTATGAGCATTCGCTCTATCGGCGACTTAAAAGTTACTCCCACCGTCCTGCGGTGCAATGATGAAGTTGAACTGGTAGCATGGCCGACAGGAAGTAATCTCGTAACCGTATGCGACGTTACCGTTCAGGAACGAATGGCCGACGAACGGTACAATATCCCCGTTATCGGAGAAGCGGTCAGTTCGCTCTCATATTGTCCCTACGATCCGGAAAAACCCAATTCCACCGGTCTCGTATTTGCAAGCACCACCGACGGTTTCGTCTATGCCATGGATGAAACTTCAGGTAACGTCAAATGGCGTTTTCCTGCCGGCGAGTATATTAAAGAAACGCCGTATTACGTGGACGGCGAGATTTTTGTCGCAACCGCCATTTCCGGTATGTACTGCGTGGACGCGCTGACCGGAGGAAGCGAAGGGTCAAGCGAAGCAAAATGGTGGGCGCCGAATATCCGGCATTTCGTCTCATGTTCGCAGCGTCGGCTTTACGCGCTGGATAACGTCCGAAATCTCGTTATCCTGGACCGGTCGTCCGGACAAAAAATCTCCACGTTCCCCGTATCCGACTTTAAATTTATTTCAACGAACGTGCAGAACGACCGTATCTACGTCGCTACTGAAAACGGAACGATTCAGTGTTTGCGTGAAATTGCGCTTGAAACTCCCGCGGACTTTTCCGCCGCATGGATTGAATCCCGAGAACATACCATTGAACAGGAACGCAGAGCGTCAAGACAGGAAGCGCGCGCCAAAGCGAATGAAAAGAAAAAGAAGAAAAACAAAGATCGCATGGGAGACGACGAAGACGGCGGCTGGGGTGAAGAAGCGGACGATTCTGAAAACGGCGGTTTTGGTTTCGGAAACGACGATGAATCTGAAGACGACGAAGACGGCGACGATGAGTCCGGCGACGACGAGTCTGAAGACGAAGAATCAGACGATTTCGGCGACAATGATTTCGGTAGCGACGATTCCGACGAAGAAGACGAATCGCCCGAAGAAGACAACGACGACGATATCTGATTTCTCCAATATCTGATCTGTCATTAAAAAGAGCGCATCCAAATTCTGGATACGCTCTTTTTGATTAGCTCTGCATTTTAAAAACTGGGCGTTTTTACGAAATCACACAATCCGAAAACCTACGCGTTTTTACGAAACCACTCAATCAGAGCATTCGTAGAGCTGTCGTGGCGAAGTTCCGCGTTTTTATCTTCAAGTTCATTCAGGATTCGTTTGGCAAGAACCTTTCCAAGTTCAACGCCCCACTGGTCGTAACTGTTAATATTCCAAATTAACCCCTGAACAAAAATCTTGTGCTCGTACATTGCGATAAGAGAACCAAGAACTTCCGGAGTCAGTTTTTCGGCCAAAATGGAGTTAGTCGGCCGATTTCCTTCAAAGACTTTATGCGGAACAAGGTTTTCCGCAACGCCTTCCGCGCGAACTTCCGCTTCCGTTTTGCCGAACGCAAGCGCTTCCGTCTGGGCAAAAACATTTGCCATAAGTTTAAGGTGATGTTCGTTCGGAGTACAGCCAATCGGATTCTGGGATTTTGCAAAAGCAATGAAATCGGCTGGAACCAGTTTCGTTCCCTGGTGAAGGAGCTGATAGAACGCATGCTGTCCATTCGTTCCCGGCTCGCCCCAGATAATGGGACCGGTCTGCCAACGAACTTTTTCACCGTCAAGCGTCACGGATTTACCGTTCGATTCCATGTCGCCCTGCTGGAAATAAGCGGCGAAACGTGAAAGATACTGATCGTACGGCAAAATCGCATGAGAAGCGGCTCCGAAGAAGTTATTATACCAGACGCCCAGAAGCGCGAGAATGACGGGGATATTTTTTTCAAACGGCGCGCTGCGGAAGTGATTATCCATCGCATGATAACCGTCGAGCATGGCGAAAAAGTTCTCCGGACCAATAGCTACCATTAACGCCAAACCAATAGCGCTCGGCATACTATATCGACCGCCTACCCAATTCCAAAACTCAAACATATTATTCGTATCGATACCGAATTCCGCCACTTTTTCCGCGTTGGTGGAAAGCGCGACAAAATGACACGCAACAATACTCGCGTCCGCCGCGTCGGGAGCGTCCGCTTTCACTCCGTCCAAAACCCATTTTCGGGCGGTCATGGCGTTCGTCATGGTTTCGAGAGTAGTGAACGTTTTACTTGCGATAATAAACAGCGTTTCCTCGGGATTAAGATCGCGGGTCGCTTCCGCAAGATGAGTGCCGTCGATATTCGAGACAAAACGAACGATCAAATCGCGCCTCGTGTACGGCTTCAGCGCTTCATAAGCCATAACAGGCCCAAGGTCCGAACCGCCGATACCAATATTAATGATATTTTTGATGGTCTTTCCAGAATATCCCTTCCAGCAACCGGAGCGCACCTGATTGGCAAAATCTGCCATTTTGGCCAATACGCGATTAACATCGTTCATCACATTCACTCCGTCCACGAAAATTGGAGCGTTGGAGCGGTTGCGCAATGCGACATGAAGAACCGCGCGATTTTCTGTAATGTTAATCTTCTCGCCGGAGAACATCTTTTCGATTCCGGCTGGAACGCCGGCGGCGCGCGCCAATTCGAAAAGAGTATTCATGACTTCTTCATTCACCCTGTTTTTCGAATAATCAAGATGAATTCCACAGGCGTCCAACGTCATGCGCGACGCGCGAGCCGGATCCTGAGCGAAAAGGTCGCGAAGCGAAACCGACTGAAAATCAGCCGCAAGCTGTTCGAGGGTTTTCCATTGAGGAATTGAAGTAGGGTTAGGCATGAAAAACTCGCTTAAAGAAAAAGGACTATTAACAAAAAATAAACATGAAACTACTTTCTATTTTCCACTTTTTTAAAAAAATTTCAACCGGGAGCAGGGGAAAAAGGACAGAAAAAGAACAACGAAGCGGGAAAACACAGAAAAGTCCGTTCAAACGAAATTCGCCCGCAGACGGAAAGACGACGCGGGCCACGCCGTCTTTCCATCCAGAGTTTCATTTTTTCATAGAAAATTTAATGATTATCCTTAATCGGCGTATACCAGAACGACTGCCAGTACCGACCTTCCACGTCGTACGGATCAATGGAAGTTTTCGGCGTCGTCTCCGGAGGAAGAATCCCGTAACGAATCATTTCACGCAGATATCCCCAGCGCGGCGTAAATTTCTGCGGACAATCCGGACCGTTATTCACGCTCGGATGAAGCATCGAAAATCGATTGTCTTCTTCCAGAATGTACCGTCTTCCCCGCTGAATATACTTCAAAATCAACTGGTAATCCGGATCGTTCGCGTCGGCGAAGACCTTCCGCCCCGACGCCGCCTCACATTTTCCAAGCCCTCCAGCCTCTTTTGAAAGCGGAGCGCGAAGCGCCTTGGATTTCTCCGGGTATGAAAGATTCCAGATCTCGTGCCGATTGTGCCGTCCGGATTCCTCGCACATATCGTGAACAACGTAGCGATTTTCCTGCGGCGGCCAGTACGACGCTTTGTATTCGGTGTTAAGCGAATAATTTCCGATTTTCTTTTCTTCTTCCGTCGGACAATGACACGGATCGCACCGACGGCGGATTGCCTCGCGGGACGGTTCCGTTTCCGGCCAATCGTTGTCGTTTCGAATGTTCACGTGCGCCACGAAATATCCCAACCCGCCGCAACCGCTGGCCGCATACACTCCGGAATAATTCGCCCCGGCGTCAAGCCAGTTACGGATAATCTTCCGCTCCTCTTCAGGCATATCCACGCCCTGGTGACCTTCTTCAATAAGTTTTAACAATCGGCTGGAACCCGTTCCAATTTCATACGGCGCGAAATTTCCCATCGAACGATTCCGATTGTCGCCAAACAGCTTCCGCCAGGACATTTGCATATAGCCGAACGTATAGAGAGGATTCCATTCGCCTGAAATATTAAATCCACCCTCTTCCCGGTCATGATTGTGACATTCAAGACAATGCCGATCCAAAATTGGCTGGATATCCCGCGGAAAAGCAAATATTTCCGGTACGCCCGTTATTTTCTCCGGCTTCACAGAATTCGTACGTAAAAGGCGGTTCAAGCGGTCGCGTTCCTCGGCGCTGGGAGTCTCCGTCCGTTCTTCATGACATCCAATACACGCGGTAACCTCGCCCGGCATAACCGACGTAAATGAATGCATCCGCTTCACGCAATGGTCGTTTTCATCCATGGCGCAAAACAAAACGCTTCGTTTAGCGGGCAAATCAAAATACGCGCTCCCGTCTTCCGAGACTGGAACCCTCCCCAAAAGGCGCGTAACGGAAAAGGTTCCCTCATTTGAAATCATGTCCATCCCGCCGGAAAAATTAACCGGTTTCGGCAAAACTTCGTATATTTTGATTGATTTGACCGTACCGGGCTTTACGTCTTTCATTTTTCTACCGTGGTAGATATTCACGAGCGCCAGCGTGCCGTACTCCTTCGACGGATCCGTCTGATCAGGAATCGCAACTTCCCGAGGACGCGGCATTACCGGACGCGCTTCCCCAACCCAAAAACCCGCGGCTTTCAATTCCTCCGGCAAGGTAAAAATAATTTCTTCCCGACCGTCCGCCGTTACCAGCGTAATATTTCCATGAGACGACGCAAGAAAATGATTCGCGCTGAACGCCCAGGGATCGGAATACTTTCCGCTTTTCGTAACGTATTGAACCGCCTTCGGATCGTCCGGTCCAAGCGTCGTGTCGAGAAGGACGATGTTTCCGTAGTGCTCCTTCCGTCCGTGTCCCGGCGAAAACGTACAGACGATTCTGTCGTTGCGTCCCGGAATCGGTTTCGGCGCCAACATGCAGTCCCACGTGGCGAAATTTCCATAAAGAACCATCTGTTTCGTACCGTCGGGATTTACAGTCCAGAGCGAGTGATACGTTCCCCAGTGCCGATCCACGTACTCCCACCGCATATGCGCGACGCGGCCGTCGTTAAGAAACCACGGCGTATTGTCCTGTTCCACATTGGCGGAAATGCACTGAATATTCGATCCGTCAAGCTCGCACCGGTGCAACGTCCCGACCTGCGTATAGTAACACTGAACATACCGATTCGCGCGCGTCGAACAGAAGATAATCCTGTCGTCCGGCGTGTACGTCGGTTCGTAGTCGTCCCAACCGGCCGGAGAATAATCCTGCATTCCGTCCAGATTTTTTGGACTGCGGCGAATCTCCGTTGTTTCCAGCGGTTTAACGCCGTCCGGAATCGGAATTTCGACGTCCTCTCCCTTCCCCGTAATCTGGCGCAATCCCGTCCCATCCAGATTCATCTCAAACAGACTATAGTGTTTCTTTCCCTTTGGAAGATAGGAGAAAATAAATTTTTTTCCATCGTAATGTATCTGCGGATCGCGCAAATTCCCTTCCGTATCCTCAAAGATCTTTCGAAGCGCCTTCGTTTTCACATTGAAAATCCAGATTGCGCCGCCGGAATTTCGAGGAAACGGAACGCGACAGGAATTATCCGCATAGTAACCGATATTCGCGTACCAATGAGCGTCCGTACTCGGTTTTCGCGTTACGAAAAGCAATTCATCCGGCATCCCGTTCGCATGAAATTCCTCGACAAGACGTTCTTGAGAAGACATTTCCGATTTTTGAACGGATTCTTCCGCGGCAAAAACACTTCCGACAAAAAACAACAGATTCAACGTCGCAAACGCAAAGAATACCAAGGAAAAAAACGCGCTTTTTTTCATAAATTCACCTGCGGGTAAGAAAGAAGAAGGAAGGAAAATTTTCTGATTCCTTTTTACCCCAAACCTCGCTCGAAGTCAATGGGGGGTAAAAAAAATAACGTCGTTTTGCTCTCTGCCAAAATGAGACGCGCACAAACGTCGGCGATAAACGCTCGGGAAAAACGCGTTCGCCGCAATACCAGACCAGACAATTAGAGCGTCGCCCGAATCCCGTGCTGTCGATCGGCAAAGTTTCTTTAAATTCGCTCTAAAATTTCTCTCGTAAAAAGCCGGTCGTTACAGAAATTCGGTTTCTCTCACTTTACCAACTGCCAGACGCCAGAAATCGCCAAAGCAAAATTTCGGGTCGATTCTTCATAATTCCTGGCCTCCAACGCTTTCGACGCGGTCTGCGCCATCTTCAAATACGACTTCAAATCCAAATTTCCTCTATGTTCAACACTTGAATAAAGTTCCTTGAAAATATCCATGAGAACTCTGGCAAACTTCTCGTCGCAAACCGCGCTGTACGTACGGTAAGGTCCTTTTCCATACCTTCTGACGAAAGCTTTCGGCCGTTTTCTGAAACAAATTCTGCACACGGCGGCAACCGCCCCCGCCGTTCCCGCCAGCAAAAGGGTTCCCCCTAACCACCCAGAAAGAAACGCGAGTGAAATGAATCCAAAAAGCAGTAACATTCCAGCTCCCGCCAACAGATATCCGACCCACTGCGGGATCTCCGACAACGGCATTTCCGTCTGAACGGCAACAGGCAAAGGCGTTTCCCCCGATTTCAAAACAGCCTGCTGCGGACCAAGATATTTTACGGTAACAACCGTAATATTGTCCGGACCGCCCCGCAGATTTGCAAGATCTACCAACGCTCTCACCGCCTGTTGAAGCGGCAGAACCGACAGAATCTTCCCCATTTCAGAATCGTCTTCAAATTGCCCGCAGAGTCCGTCGCTGCACAAAAGAAAAATATCCCCCGGTAAAATGGAACTTGGCCCCTCAATATCAACTTTAATCTCCGGCGAAACCCCAAGACTGCGGAGCATTGAATTTTTATGAACGGTCTCGTCAATAGCTTCCCCCGCCTCCTGCTTCGCCCAAACGACGCTGTGGTCAAAAGTCATCTGTTCCCACTTCTTTCCACGCAGACGGTAGACGCGGCTGTCTCCGACATGCCCAATCATCGCTCCCTCGGGAAGAATAACGAGCGTGTCGTTCGTGGTCCCCATTCCATGGAGTTCTTTATCTGAATTTCCCTTTTGTTAGATTTTTCTGTTGGCTTCCTGAATTGCCAGAGTCAAGGCCTCCGCCGGAGGAAGCTCCGTTTGTTTCAGATAAACATGCGGAATCGTATCCGTAGCCATTTTACTGGCTAATTCTCCCGCGGCGGCGCCCCCCATACCGTCCGCTACGCAAAAAACATGCCCTCGAGAATTCCATATTCTCTGATTTCGAGCGGGAACTTCCTGAAACGAATCCTGATTATTTGAACGCCGCATGCCGACGTCGCTGATCGCGACGGTTTCAAGACACTTTTCCCACGGATTTTCAGCTGATTTCATGGGGCATCTCCCAAAAAAAAGTTTTGACTCTTGCGTTGTTTATTCTACCCGAAAAACTCAACCTGACAAGACTTAACAGAGCTCGTTTTATAAAAAAAGACTGAGTTTGGTTCTTTTCTATCCAATCAGTCTTTTTACCCTGAAACTATCCGAGCGGCGTCACCTTCATTACTTTTTCACAAAATAGGAACGATAAACCGGGCGCCCCTCTACTACCGTTCGCTTTTCAAAATGAGTACGCCACGTATTCGCGTCGACATCCGGGGTAAAAGGCCCTTCCAGAATGGTATCTTCTTCCCGCATCATCTCCATTACCGTCGTGAAATACTCTTCGACGTCCGTCCAGAAATGAAGAACTCCGCCCGGCGTCAGGCATTTTTCACAGGCGCGCACCAGTTCCATCTGCATAACGCGGCGTTTACGATGACGTTTTTTCCACCATGGATCCGGAAAATAAACGTGAACGGCCGCAAGAGAGTTCTCCGGCAGAAAATCTCTGAAAAGAGCTAATCCATCGCCGGAAAACATGCATGCGTTCGAAATACCGTCGGCAATCAGATGCGCCGCGCAATACGCGGCGTATTTATGCGCAATCTCCGTTCCAATAAAATTATGTCCGGGAGCGGCCAAAGCCGCGTCGTGAATAAAATGACCTTTTCCACTTCCAATCTCCACTTCAAGCGGAGCGTCCGGATTGTCAAAATAATTTCTAACGTCCCACGGTTGCCGAAGCTCTTTCACCAGATAAAGATGACGCGAATAATCCAGGGATTCGTCAATTTTACGCAAAGCGCGACGCGGCATAATGTTCCTCGTTTTAGGTAAAGTCGGATTGAAAATAAACCTCCAAAGGGTAATTTATTCAAAAAATACGGTGAAACGCTGTTTTTAACCCCCGTCGGGGCGCACTCTCGTCGTTTCGGGTTTATTTCGTCTGGGTCCCGCGAATCGGAACGCCGCGAATTTCACCGTCGGCAACGACTTCTCCATTAACAATCGCTTCAAACTGAAGGATCATCATCACATTCGGCTTAAGCTTAACAAGCTTCACTACCAGAATTAATTTATCGCCTGGACGGACAAGACCGCGAAACTTCACGTTATCCATACCGCCGAATCCGATGATACCAGAATCTAGCGAATTAAGTTTTCCGGCAAAATAACTGGCTAATTGAGCCGCGCTTTCGCAAATGAGCACTCCGGGCATAATCGGAAACCCCGGCATATGGCCGCGGGCCCAAAAAGGCTCCTGCGGGATGTCCTGAAAACCTACGCCGATTCCAGTTTCAAGATTTTCATAAAGAATGCCGTTAAGCATTTCCATTTCAAAACGCTGAGGATTTTTACTGCGTACTTCTTCCTGGTCCGCAATCAGATGCGTTAAATCAATCGCAGAAAGATCGATCAGCGAAGGTTTTTTCGCCATACAGAATTCCTTTAAAATAAGCGCATACACCACGAACCATACCTGAAATCGTGGTGTTGAGAAATATCATATACCAAAGAAAGGGGTATTCTCAGGTTTTAATCATATGACGTTTGGCTTTACGGGCCTGCGAAGAAGCCGGACGTTTACCATGATTAGCTTTTTTAACGATATGCTGCGGTTTGGACATTTTTTAACTCCTTAAGTATGACAAAGTAAAAAGTTGTTCTAAATTATACAGGATTTTATTATTTTTTCAAGGAGGGGCTACGTCTCTTTCCAACGTTTTTTCAGTCTTTTCTGAACCGGATACGCAATTCTTTAAATTCATTCGGATACAAATCAAATTTAACAGAATCTTCTTCAATCGCAAACGTATTGAGTCTTTCGCCGTTAAAATCAATCTGTTCCGCGGAATCCAACGGACGTATGGCTCGAAACGCGACGCGAACTTTTCGCCCTTCCGTTTCTGCAAATCGGATTCTGGCGCCGTTCTCTTCCGCCTCCCAGTGCGTCACAAGAACATTTCGATGAGAAACATGCCCAAACCATCCGGAAAGAGACGCGTTTTGAGGCGTTTTTAATGCGACGGGAACCTGCGTAATCGGCGTCATGAATTCCATAGACGCGCGCGTTGGATAAGGCGTATCGACAGCAATTCCAAAACGGAAACGGCGCCCGGTTTCTCCCTGAACCAGAAGCAGAGTGTCAAGTCTGCGGCCTCCGCAATTTCGATGCCACGGAAGACCGTTAGCGAGGAGAGCGATACTGGCGTCCGAGTATTCCGTATCATTTCCGCGTTCCGGGAGAAAATCTTCCTTCCGAAGTTCATGACCGCGAATACGCTCGGCTATTTCCTGCGATACGGTCGAAAATATCTTTGTTGACGCTGAATACTGAACAGGACGGATATTCACAAAATACGGAGCTTCTATTCTTGAAGCACGGGTCAACTGCGCGTGAAATCCGACGTTTCGGAAAATATCCACTGCCGAATCTCCCCACGCAATACGGTTCGCAATATAGGATTGCCATGGATTGCGTCCCAATTCTCGAAGCGGTTCAAGAAAAATGTCAAACTCAATAACCCGACTCCCGCGCCGCAACGTCGTAGTCTGCGCAAATCTTGCAACGATCTCGCCGTTACGGTCCATAAGACGACCGGAAATTTCTATCTCGCTTCGATCTGCATAAATCGCCGGTTTAAAAGAATCCGCGGCCATAATAGAATACTCGTCCGGAGACTCGTTTTGAAGAGAATCAAGAGGCGCGGATTTCAGGCGCATTGCCAAAAGTTGCGAAAAACGGTTTCCTCGATGAGTATTATCGTAAACCGAACGCAGACGTCCCGTAAACAAATCAAACCGAAGCGTCAGGTATTCGTTCGTCATTATCCACATTCCGGATTCCCGATCCTGATAAACAGACGGCGGAAGAGTCCGTACTTTGGAAGATACTCCCCAAAACCAACGTTTCGTCTTTTGTTTCTCTGTCTCCGGAATATTCGATTGCGCAGGATCGTCCGCAAGTATCGCAAATCCAAGCGGCGGAACCTCTATCTTCGCGGCGTGAAGCGGCGTTTTGGATTCAGTCGAATTCATTTCCCAAAAATGCTTTTTAACCGGGCCCGCCTCTGCCGGAACCAATCTCGAAACAGAAAGAATTTTTTCCGTTTCGCTCAAATCAGTTGTTTTAGAGACGGAAAAACTTGCGGGATTCAAAAGCAAAAGAGCGTTTTTTCGAGTTCCGTCAGAAAGAACGGACGAAATTCTCTCCGCCGTTTTTCGTTCCCAGGCAAGCGTTTCCTGCCATGCCGTCGTAAAAAAATCTTTCGTAACAAACGGCGTCGAGTCAAGACGTTCCAGAAGTTTCTCACCCAATGAAACGTTTTCAGAAACGGCGGGAACCGCCTTGAGCCAAACCGTAAGATTTTCCAGACTGCAAAGAGCCTCCAGACGCGTACGCAATTGATGGTAACGAGTCCAACGCGAAATTGGGTCCGCCTCTTTACGCGAAACATACTGAATTAAATAAGGCGAAACGTAACGTTCAGGAGAAAAATACTCGTCGGTACTTGAGTATTTTGTGGATTCAAAACATTCTTCAAATGTCGCAAGGTCTCCAAAAAGCGGAATCCAACGACAGGAACGTTTCAAAAGTCCATACCAGACGCTGGTCATGTCCTCGCCCGCCCAATGCGTAAATACGGCTCCAAAAGAATTATCGATATTGAGAACTCTTGCGAGATTTTCCGGCAACATCGCGACGGAATCCGCTTTTTGAGCGTCCAACGGAGTTTTGGAAACCGCCTCCACCGCCTGCTTGTCGGATCCCTGCCATGCGATACGGCTTTGCTCGGACACAGGAAACTTTCCGTCGTCCAGCGTAAAATGAAGCGCTCCCTGAAACCCCAATCGCTTCAGGATTCCAGGAAGAAGAGGCGTTAAACCATATTTTCGCCGACCGTAAATCACCGGCGTTTTCCCGAGATACTTTTCGTAAATTTTTCGGCCGCGAATCAGCCGACGAACAATTCCCTCCTGCGTTAAAAGCGGGAATTCCGTTTCCGTCTCCTCGCCGCCGACAAGACAGACGTCTTTCGATTCGAGTTTCTTTTTCAGCTCCTGAATCATCTCCGGATAATTTTCCGCCATTTTCTGAACGACAAACGCGTCGGCAAGCAGGTTCATTTTGGAGGCGTTTTCCAACTCGTCCTTAAAAGATTCCGGAAGATATTCCCTGTCCAAAAGCGCCAAGTCAAAAAGGCTCCCGTCCTGCGGCGCATAGTATTGCCGGGCCTGAACCAGCTGGTCCCAGACATTCTGCATTTCTCGCCGGGCTTTAACCGCGTCGCCGGAATCGCGCGCCTTAAGAGTTTCCAAAACTCCCGATGAAAACGAAGAAGAATCAAGATAGCTCATAAACTGCAATTTATGCGCCATAATCTCCGAAAGAAGGTGCGTCATTCCCAACGCGAGAAAATCCGCAATTTGCGGCATTTCCGGATCGTCCCACGGAACGGTTTTCGCGGAGTCAACCGTTTCAGACTCCCGGGAAACGACGCTTTCGTTCGACATGTCGGCGCTCTCGATATCCTCTTTGCCTTTTTCTCCGGCGCCAATTTCATCATCCTGACAAACTTCGGATTCCACTCCGCTTTCCGTTGCGGATTTATCTTCAATCGTTTCGTGATTTTCAACCCGTTCGTCTTCCGCTTCCCGTCGTAAAATCTCAAGAAGCTCGCCGACCAGTCCTTCCAGAGAAGAACAGTCTTTAAGAAATAAACAGTTTCTGTTTTCAGCCCGTTCTATCCAATAGGAATCAAGAATGTCCAACGTTGGAGAAGGAGTAATCACAATTGCGTTTTCCGGCTCGTCGTAAACATAAAGTCCATAAAGCGGCGTCGCTGTTTTTTGCGTCAGGCGAATAACGTCCGGATGATAGACGGCAGTCCATGCGGTCAAAATTTCCTGGCAATCCTTCGTAGAAATGTTTAACGAAAGGGAATCCATTCCCTGAGATGGAAGCGCTACAAAAATTTCTCTCATGGCCGTTGCCTTACTGCGTGAAAACGATGAAATTCAATAAAAAGGAACACGGAATAAAATTTCCAGATTCCCCCCAAACAATTGAAATTTTGAAGTTCTTTAAATTCAAACCAAAAACTTCTCAATAATTTTTGAAATCTCCATACACTGAACGGCGGCGTGATTATCGTTTTCATCCACCGTAGGATTAAACGCAACCGCCTGAATGTCTTCCGGAAGCTCTTTCAAAAAATCATGAAGCTGTTTCGGCGTTTCAATACGAAGAAGGTCATAGGCGGAAGGACGATCCAGTTTCGCCCGATAGTCTTTCGCTTTCTGATTTGAAGTGAAAAAAGCGATAACAAACGATTCTTTCGTCGCAATCGCGGCAAATTGCCCATTTGAACGACGTAAGAAAAAAACGGGATAATCCCACGGCGAACGGGCCAGCGTCATCGTTTTGACCATATCGTACAAAGTCAGACAATTCGTTTCAAGACGCCCGTCGGCAAGAACAGAATCAATTGCGATGTAGGTAACCTGCGCAGGCTGGATCGCTATCACACGTCCCAATTCGCGCTCATTACGCAAAAAACGCACTTCCGCATCTTCAATTCCAACGGCTTCAATAAAATCTTCCGCCAATTTTTCCGTCGTGAAAACAAGAATAGCGTAATCCGGCTTGTCCTGCGGGCTATCCGGCGTTTCCATCGTCGCGTAGCCTGAATTAATACGAATCACGTAAACAGGATAGGAGGAAATCATCGTTTTTTCAAACTCCTTTGAAAATATCACTCTAATATTTTTGAAGAACGGTCCGTTTCTTCTTCCGCATCTAAATTTCTTCAACTCGAACAGTGGACGACGAACTCATGGAACGAGTCTGGAAAAATCCGGAATTATTTTTATTCAAACCGCTTTCGTCCGTTCTTCTATGAATTTCTCTCTTCGGCTCGGGAAACATCTTGAGAAGCGATTCCGTCAACGTAAGCAAAAGATTACGCTGAACGGCGGGAACTCGCACAATCTCCCAGGGTTCGCCTTCCGCGTGAATCACGCCATTCTCCAGATAAATTGCCCGATCGCAAAGTTTAAGAATTTCGTCCACGCGATGATCCACGATGAGAATTGAAATGCCCATATCGCGGACTTTACGAAACATCTGTCCGCAAATATCGATTCCAGGAATATCAACGGCCGCAAAAGGCTCGTCCATAAGAATAAGTCTTGGTTTTCGGATAAAGGAACGGGCAATTTCCAAACGACGCTTTTCTCCTCCGGACAACTTGGAAACTTTTTCGTCCCGCCGTTTATACAAATCAAAAAGCGTCAAAAGCGAATCGCAGAAATCTTCGCGAGTACGAAGCTCCGGATCGTACGCGTCGATGCTCTTCCGCAAGTCTTTTGAGCTCATGATCTCCATAATTCCCAAAATATTTTGCCGCGTCGTGAGCCCGGCGAAAACGCTGGGTTTCTGCGGCAAATAGCAGACGCCATGAAGAGCCCTTTGATAGAGCGGAACGTTCGTAACAGGAATCCAGGACTGAACCTGCGGGTCAAACAGCAAAATTTTTCCGCCGGTCGGACGGGTTAAACCGGAAAGCATATCGAACGTAGTCGATTTTCCCGCGCCGTTCCCGCCGAGAAGTCCAACAATCTCTCCGGAATTAATCTGAAATGAAATTCCATTTACCGAATTGACTTTATGGAACATCCCAAATGTTTTAACAAGATTCTCCGCGCGAATAACGGGAATCTGCCCTTTCGCGCAAGCCAGCCCGGAAATCTCCTGCGGCGCCGCGGGAATAACCGAGCTGGATATCTTATTGCCTGCTGGACCGGAATTTGAGGATAACTCTCTCATCTTCTTTTCTCCGTTTCCCATGCCTGATGGAAATCCGATTCTGAACAATTCGCTCTCTTCGTACGGACTTTCTAAAAACAGTCCCTTGCTTGAAGTTTCCTGAAAAGACGATATTCATGGAACAGAAACATCATCGACGACTATCGAATTTTTCTGAATTTGGCAAAATTGGGAATGAATGGTTTCCAGGTATGCGGCCAGTACACATAGTACGCTTCGCCAACCAGAAGCGATTCCGCAACGTAATCTTCCATCACGTAGGAATTCCCGCGCGGTTCGTAATTCGGGTAAGTCCAGCATCGGCAATCCGCGCTGTTCGTACTATTATCTCCGAGCATAAAGTACTGTTTTTCTTCGGCGGGAAACATAAAAAATTCTACCGCTCTCATTTCACGAAACGCATTCCACTGCTGCGGATCGGAGTAAAAACTAAAATCAGGCGTAACGACCTGTTTGCCGCCGTACCCGTTATCCATTATGAAATCGCTCATCGAGGAATTATCCCGTCCTCTCGCCACATAATACAGATCCCGAAACAGCCCCAGACCAGACAGATTTATCTCGCAATTACTGCATCCAATCTGAACCGGACAGTTAAGATCTTCTTCCGTCGGAACAAGCGGGTCCAAATCCAAATACGCAGTCGGAAGATCAAACTTCAAAACCTCTCCGTCAATCCAAACGTGAAGCTGGTCGTCTACATTGGCAAAACGAAACTGGTAAATATCGGTACCGTTCATGGAAGACTGAGCTTTGGCAAAATAAAGTTTTTCCTTGTTCTCATTAATTTTTTCGTATTCTTCCTGCTTTTTCAGATCGTCGCCAAAATCAGGAACGGCGGGAATTTCCAGCGTCACCTCGCCGTTCGCTAAATTGACCGCGCACCAGAAAACCTTTCCGCCGCGGCAAAGACCAACGCGAAACATCCCGGTTCTTTTGGAGCGGACGTCCACTTTGCATTCCAGAATCAAATCCTTCACCCAGTGCCGTCCGTAAATATCGTCTGGAACTGAAACGGAAAGCGCACTGGAAACGCCGTCTTCATACGGCAATCTGTATGCGGAGCTAAGCGACGAATTATACGCCGTCAAATCCGTAATCAGACGCGGTTTCAA
The DNA here is from genome assembly GCA_964635645.1 of uncultured Planctomycetaceae bacterium. GTDB lineage: Bacteria > Planctomycetota > Planctomycetia > Pirellulales > Thermoguttaceae > RGIG3701. The sequence goes on from CAZWOV010000001.1 coordinate 20,771, forward strand.
CTGCGGAGTCTGCCCAAGTTCAACCTGCTGCCATTCGCGTTGCGAAAGAACAAGATTCTGATAAACGAGCCAGCCGGTCTGTTCGCCGGGGCGCGTCGATTTGAAATAAAATTCTTTCCCGTCGGCATGCTCTTTCCAGACGGAATACGCAATCGTATCGGAATTAATTTGAGCCTCGTTCATCTGACGCCAGCGCGGCAGACATTTGAGCCGACGAAGACGTTCGCTCTGAAAATCATTTTCATAAACGGGAATCATCGTCGCCAGAATCTTTTCCGGAGGCTTACGCGCGATACGAAATCCACGTTTCAAAAGCTCTCCATTCGACTCTATCATCTTCTGCTCGTACGGTTTTTTCAAGGCGGAATCTTCCCCCTGAATTTCCAAAGCGGAAGTAATCTTTTTTTCAGAATTTTCAACGGGTTGAAAACTCTGAGGCGGCTTCACGTAAATATCGCCTCCCTGAATACGAATCGTCTCGCCCGGAAGACCGACGCAGCGTTTAATAAAATTCGTATTTCCGCCGCCTGGAAAAAGAAAAACCACAACGTCCCAGCGTTTCGGCCTGGAAAAGTAATACGGATATTTCCCGACCAGAATCCTGTCGCCGCTGAATTTAGGATTCGGATGACCTTTTTTATCCTCCGCCTGAAAATCCATCAGCGCGTTGCAGTTTGGACAAAGACCGTAATCCGTCGATTCCCCCTGCACAACTCCGACCTGGAACGGCGCGGAACATTCGGGACAAACGACGTCCTTATGCTGACCAAAAAGCGTCGGAGCCATGGAACCCGTCGGTATGACGAACATTTCCGCAAGAAATGTTCTGAAAAGAAACGCAAGAACCAGGGCAATGGAGATCGACTCGAAAATCTCGCGAACAGACCGCCCCCAATTCTGCTCCTTATCGACATTTTCTGACGAAAGCGCATTTTCGGAAACAGCGCCTAAATCCGGCTTTACCGCGCTTTGAGCCATTCCATGATCGGAAGGAATTTCATAGGCGGAAATTTCTGATCGTTTTTTCTTATTTTGAGCCGACACAGTCTCACCTGCTAAAATGACAATGTTTCAAATAAAAACAGTAAATGGAACGCAAAAAACAAAAGAAATCAACTTTTCGCCGCCGGCGTCCGGCCGATATCTAATGTCGAAAATCCATCTGCCAACAAATGCCGCCTTCGTCGGCAGAATGGAGAAAATAACCGATTTCTTAAGCGGAAACGACTTCCGGCCTGATCACAGAATTCCCGGTTCCTTAACTTCGATCCCTTTCAGCGCCATCTTAAGCGCTTCCAGGTTCGGAGCTACTTCAAACGCTGTTTCACGCGTGATCATTTTCTTCTCTACCAAGTTCTTCAGAGAAAGCGTGAAGTCCTGCATTCCCTCCTGATAACCGATTCGAATCGCGTCCGCAAGTTTTTCGTCCTGTTCCTCGAGAATCAACTTCTGAATCGTCGGATTGAAAAACATGACTTCGCATGTCGGAACTCGCGAAACTCCGGGAAGAATGGATTTCAACAGCTTTTGCGCGACAATTCCCTTCAGGTTAAACGCAAGTGCGCTGCGAAGCGCTTTATGCATATCCTGCGGGAAAAGGTCAAGAATACGGTTAATTGTCGTTGGAGCGGTCGATGCGTGAATGGTTCCGAATACCAGGTGGCCCGTTTCCGAGGCGTGAATAGCCGTTTCAAACGTTTCCTGGTCTCGCATTTCTCCAACGAGAATAATATCCGGGTCTTCTCGCACGGCATGCTTCATACCAATCATGAAGTCTTTCACATCCATCCCGATTTCACGCTGGTTAATAAGGCATTTATCTTCCGTAAACGTAAATTCAATAGGGTCTTCAAGCGTCAGAATGTGCTTTTTGTAGCGCGCATTGATCCAGTTCAGCATGGAACCGATGGTAGTGGATTTTCCCGACCCGGTAATCCCCGCTAAAAGAATCATCCCCTGCGAATACTGACAAAGTTTTTCCAGCGAAGAAGGAAGAAACAATTTTTCAAATTCCGGAATCGTATTATTCACACGACGGGCAACTAACCCCATATGCCCAAGCTGCTGGAGAATATTCACACGGAAACGCCACGCTATGCCGTCCACTTCCACTACGTGCGCAAAGTCGGCGCCCCCTTCGTCGTTGAAAATACGACGGTTGCGTTCGTCCATAATGTCGAACAGCATATCGACCATTTCTTCATCCGGAATAGGCGGATGATTCAAAGCTTTCAAATCGCCGCCAACTCGAATATACGGCGGACGATCCGCCTTAAGGTGAAGGTCGCTCCCCTTGAGCTTCACCAGCGCGGTAAAAAATTTATCGATTTTATGCGCGCGTTTCTTATGCCGCAATTTGTATTCGTCAGCCGCGATTTGAGCGGCTGTTTTCGGTGTTTCTGTTGACATGACTTCCTTCCCCGTAATATCAGTTTTCTGACGAACCGTTAAAGGACGTTTCAAATTCGCTCCAAACGCGGCAAAACGTCCCTGAATTTAATGTGCGTCGCCGTACCAGAAAATTCCCCGTTTCTTTATCGGAAAAAAATTTTCGAGTATTTTCTCTTCGCCTTCTTGAAGACGTAGAAAACGGCAAAAAGTCCGAAAAAGCAACCAAACTATCTTAAATTTTCCGTTTTTGCAGTTTCGGACGCTAACTTCTCCCAATACTTCCTGAAAATCCCAATAAATCGGCGGAGTATTCTGAAATCGTCCGCCGAAATCAATCCCTGCCTTAAATCATTAGTATATCACAAAAAAATTTCCCGTCAATCCACTCAACAGGAGTTTTCCAAAGACGGAAGATTCTCTTCTCCGAACTTTCTGAAAATTCGAACTGTTTTAAAACAACCATTCGTTATCGTCAATCTGTTTTAAATTGAATAACGATTGACTCTTTCGTACCAAACGACTCGTTCAGAGGAAGCATAATAAAATCGTCCGTAACAATCGGCGAGTACTCGCCCCCCTGAATAATAACCGGATTGGAAACTTTTTTCGGCAGAAATTCAAAAATCGGACGCCCTCCGCGCTGAGATCCGTTCCCATTAATAAGCGTAAAAGATTTTTCGCCGCGTAATGGAACAATGGTCAGCGTCCAGAGAGTTTTGCCGTCCGCGCAAGATTTTGACGTCAGCGACTGCTGCCAGCCGGAATCCTGCGGAGCCAATGCGTTTTCCCAGGCGGGATCGCCGTAAAGAGCGACCGTATTCTGATCGAAAATCAAACCGCGCAGAAACATGCCATGGTCTTTCATCCCTTTTTTCAACGCCTCGGAAAGCGCTGGAACAAGTTCAAGCGCCTCTTTTCCATCGACGTCGTTTAACGCGGCGGAAAGACCGGGAACGAGTTTCTCCAACTGATACGTCAGAGCCTGATTATTCGCAAAAAAGGACTCTGCAAGCGTAAAACGACCGGGCTGCTCCAGATAATAGTCCAATATTCCCCATCCCATAAATCCAAACCATGTCGGCGTAATATATCCAACCATCATATCGACGTTCAAAGAATGAATCATAGCCAGAGCCATACTGTCCATATCGGCAATATGTCCAATCAGACAATTTCCAGACGCCAACCATATTTTTGAACGGGAGGATTTAACGGAAAATTTCTCCCCGTCCGTCGGAACGCCGAACATCTCGCCGTTTTGCGACTGAAAGCAGCCGTTTCGATAAGAATAACCCAATTGCCAGTCCTTTTCCGTCGCATGCGCGGACGACACGACCAGCTGAGCGGAGTCAATTGCTTCTGCCAAAACGCGAGTCGTGTCGGAAGGTCCGTCGTCTCTGTCTATCGGCTCTTTTCCCCTTTCCTTTTCAACAAAATGATTTCGTCTTCCCTCGTCGTACCAGACTCCGGACTCAAAAACATCAAGCGGAATCGACGTTCCGCCCGCCGCCCGCCGGACTGACGTTGGATCAACGTTAACCATTCTCAAGGCGTCGTCGGCATTAAAACCGGTAACGATTCCCCAAATGGCGTCGGTAAACGGATCGTCGTCCAGCTTGCGCATCATCCGGTGAACGGAAATTACGAATTTTCTGCCAACTTCTTCCGGTTTCGCAACAAAACAAACGTAACGAGGCTGGAACGCCTTAAGCGCCTCCAACGTTTCTATCGCGTTTTCTTTCCAGACAAAACGACGACATTGAAATTTGTCCGCATATCGTTTCTCAAGAGTTTCCGCCGCGCTAAACCATGCGGAGTCCGCTTGCGTCGCTTCGCTGAAAACAATCGCGTAACCTGCGGTTTGTTCTCCGGCCTGAACAGTTTGAAAAACAGACAATATCAGACCTGCCGAAAATACAAACGCAAAAAAACGTCTAAAAGAGCTGAAAAACATACTTTTCCCTTTAAATTCAGATTCAGATTCAGATTTTCCGGTACTCTTTCCTTTCAAATTTTAGCGAAATCCAATTCAATTGTCAATAGGTTGATAAAAAATTCGTTTCTACGACGCAACCGTTTCATGAGAAAATAAACGTTTCAGAAAAAAATCCTGAAAAGAACGTTAACGTTTTTCTCAGGATTTCCGCAATAAAATAAAGAAAAAAATCGTCAGTCCGTCCCGTCCGACTTCAATATCGTAAAAATTCTCGGATCGTCAAGCGATTCAAGACGAATATTCGCCATGGAAAAATCTTGCCGCCAGCTATGCTCGCCCGGCACGGCCGCGACAAAACCGCCGGCGGCGGCTCCTGAAACGCAACCGTTATGACTATCTTCAAGAATCATCATGCATTCCGCAGAAATTCCGAACCTTTCCGCGGCTAAAAGATAAATATCCGGCGCGGGTTTTCCATGAATCACGTCTTCTGAAGTAATAATAAAATCAAATCGCGTATCCAAACCATGAAGCGGCAACATTCTGGAAACCAGTTCCCGACAACTGCTCGTGCACACCGCGCGGGGAATCTGAATTTCATCGAGAAAATCCAGCAAAACCGTCAGTCCGCGCATTGGCTGAAGGTACTCGGGCATGATTGAGAGAAAAATCTCGTTCGATTTTTTCTGAAGCTCCCGCCAGGAAACGTCAAGAGCGTTCCATTCAATCATCTTTTCAAAGGCGGCCTTCGGAGGAAGACCCATAACCTGGGCGCAAAGTTCCTGCGTGTATTCGCAACCAAAAAGGCGCATGAGCCGCGACCCCGTCTCAAAATAAACGTCCTCTGAATTAAACATCAGGCCGTCCATATCAAATGCGACAGCCAGAATTTCAGGTCTGGCCATTCTTTAATTCCTAATTACTCATCGTCCGCGCTGTTCGGGCTGAATCGGCTTGACTCGCATATTAATCGAATCCTGATACCCGGATTTTTTACGTTCAAGCTCAGCGACTCGAGAAGCAAGAGCCTGATTCGCCAACTTCATCGCCTGATTTTCCTGGGCAAAATTTTCATAGACTTTGCCTAAACGACTCTTATTCTCCGCCGCTATCGTTTTGGCAATCGGCTCCATCGCGTACTCGCCCAATTCGGCGCCCTCGCCGATAAGCGATTTAATATACTCAAGATGTTTTTCCTGTTTAGCTATGAAATCCTGAAGAATATATTCCTGATCCACATAATACCGAATGCGCGTGTCGAACGAAATATAATCTTCATTTTCACTTCCATACTCCGCTTTATCTATCGGCATATTGAAGAAAAGCGTCCACGGTTCCATACTTCGGTCCGCAAGCAGCGCCGTCATGCGTTCGTTTACCTCATAGGCGACCCGGGTCGGTTCAATGGAAACATACGGTTGCGCCGTATCGCCGTCAATACCGAACTTTCGAACCGTAAAGCGTCCAAGATATTCAAGTTTTTCAGGATCGTTCTTGGTGGGACGAAACGCGTAAAGAGGCGTATTCACAGGAAGCTGAACCTCCGTAATCCCAGGTATCGTCACGTGAAAAAGACGGTCGCTGGCAAATGTATTCCTAACGCGGCAATCCCGAAAAACCGGACCGCGAAGATCCTGAAGCGCTCGGAGATATTTTTCCTGTTCAAAAAGAGAACGGACGTATCCTTCCGTTTCCGGCTGACCTTTACCGTACTCGAAAACAAGAATTTCCTCCTGAAGCCGCTTCAGCTGCTCCGCCTGCTTATTGCCTTCCGTACGCCACACGCTGTGCGTTTTCAGCGTAATCGCGGAAAAATAAAAACAGGCTCCAATAGCAACGACAATCAGACCAATCAGGATTTTATTAACAAGACACATACCGGCACCGTCTGTTAAAGTTCTATTTTAATATGTTCGCCAAAGCCGCGCAAAAAACGACGCTCCGACCGCATTTCTACCATCTTACCCCAGAGCGACGCTCTGTCAAGTTTGTTTTTCGGAAATTTTAAGAATTTTGATAAAAATTTAAAATACGTCTGTTTTTTCCATACAATCGGAAACCTCCGTCGGGAACCGTAAAGATTCTTTTGCTTTTTTACGTGAAATTTATCGAATGGCAGGATTCGGCGCTTGCTAAAAATCTTTTTTTCTGATATGATGAAATATTGATTGAATCAATGGAATGAATTTCCTGAAGTTTTTCCATTTTTATTTTATTTCTTCACGCTAAACGTTTGGAAATTTAACAGTAAGATTATGAAACGTTTTTCCCGCCGAAAAATCCTCAAAGCGACTTCCGTCTCCATATGCGCTCTGGGAGGAGCGAATATGCCGCGAAGAACAAACGCCCAGTTCAGCTGGATGAAACAAACTCCGAACACGCCGACCGGACCGCGCCGTCTTCCATACGTCTCCAACAATCCGGCCATTACTTTTCATCCGATGAACTGCGAACATTGCGGCGACTGCGTTTCCGTCTGCCGCGACGTTCAGACGGTCTTTGACCATACGGGAAATTTCCCCGCGAATGAAGTTCCCTGCATTCACTGCGGTCAATGCGCCGCAATCTGTTGGAACAATGCGGTTACCGAACGTTTCGATCTTCAGGCAATTTACTCCGCTATCGTAGAAAACAGACAGGCTTCCTCCAAAAAAACATTTGTCGCGCTTGTCGCCCCGTCCGTCCGCGTAACGCTCGGCGAAATGTTTAAGGCTCCCCCGGGAACCAACGTTGAGAAACAGGTCGTTACGGCGTTGCGTCAACTCGGTTTCGACTACGTTTTCGACGTGACTTTTGCCGCGGACCTCACCGTTATGGAGGAAGTCGCAGAATTAAAGGAACGTTTGAAAAAGACGTCCGAAACTGGACAAAAAACGCCGCTGTTCACCAGTTGCTGTCCCTCGTGGGTCAAATTCGCGAGGCTTTTCTATCCCGACGTTCTTCCCAATATCTCGTCGTGCAAAAGCCCGATTATGATGCACGGAGCCGTCGTTAAAACCTGGTTTGCGCAGCAAAAGGGACTCCGCCCGGAAGATATCGTCGTCGTCGCGTTTACGCCGTGCACGGCAAAAAAATACGAACGGACGCTCGGAACAATGAACGAAATCGACTACGCGCTCACTACCCGAGAACTGGGTTGGTGGATGATGGAGTTCAAACTCGACCCCCAAACGCTTGCGGAAGGAAATTTCGATTCCATTCTCGGAAACGGTTCCGGAGCCGGAGACGTTTTCGGAAATACGGGAGGCGTAACCGAAGCAATCCTGCGGCAACTCTATTTCGATCTGCAGGGAACGGACGCGCCGAAAGACTTCCTCGCGTTTACGCCCGTTCGCAGTATGGACGGAGTACGGCAGACGGAGGTCAAAATCGGCGAAACGTCGCTCCGAATCGCAATCGTTCACGGAACGGCCTCGGCAAGAAGACTTCTGGAGTCTCCCGATTTTCACTCAATGAACCTGGATTTCGTCGAAGTCATGGCCTGCCGCGGCGGCTGTATCGGAGGCGGAGGGTTGCCTAAAACTCAAATTCCTATCTCCGACGAACTCAAAAGGCAACGTATTCAGGGACTCTACGCTTCCGACCAGAAACGGAAGATCCGAAGAAGCGGAGCGAATCCGGAAATTCAGAAACTCTACGAAGCTTTCCTGAAAACGCCCGGAAACGAGATTCTCCACGTCGCGAAAACGGACGGAAAATAAAAATCAAAATTAGGAATGAAAAAACGCGAGACGCCCCCGATGCGTTTAACCGTCCCGAGTCAGCGCCCATGCCGAATCACCTCGCCGCGTCGGGCCATTTGACCAGAGCCTGCGTCCCCGCCTCCGCAAATCCGGACTCAACAAGCTTCGAATAGAGCTTTTCCGCTAACTTCACGGCGGGAAGAGCCAGTTTCATACTCGCGGCTTCATCGAGAGCAATACGAAGATCTTTCACAAAATGCGCGATTTTGAATCCCGGAGCAAAATCTCCACGCAGAATCCGCGGGCCAAGATTGGAAAGGGACCAGCTCCCCGCAGCGCCGCTGGAAACGGAAGCAAGAGCCTGATTCGGATCGAGTCCCGCCTCTTTCGCATAACGCAAAGCCTCGCACACTCCCAGCATATTTCCGGCAATGAGAATCTGATTCGTCATTTTCGCGTGTTGCCCCATTCCAGGACCGCCCTGAAGCCGAACGTTGGCGCCGAGAATTTTCCATATCGGAGCCAATTCTTCAAAAGCGACGCGGCTCCCGCCCGCCATAATCGAAAGAGAACCGTTTTTAGCGCCGACGTCGCCGCCTGAAACGGGCGCGTCAAGAGCGTAAACGCCCATCTTTTCCGCAATTTCCGCAATTTTGACAGCCAACGACGGACGGCTGGTCGTCATGTCCACCACGATTTTCTTTCGCGCGTCCTTAACCGCTTCGATTCGCCTCATTCCCGCAAGAACGCCCGTCTCTGAATCAAGAACAACCGATTCGACGTCCGAAGGGTATCCGACCATAACAAAAACAACGTCCGCCTGCATGGCCGCGTCCGCCGGCGTTTCCGCCCAATCGGCGCCCGCTTCAAGAAGATTTTCAGCCTTTGATTTCGTTCGGTTAAAAACAACGCACGAATATCCTGCCGACAAAAGGCGCCCGCACATGGCGGCGCCCATTATTCCGGTTCCAATCCACGCAAGTTTCGGCCTGTCCGACTTCTTTCCGTTATCGCTCATTATTTCTCTCATGAACTTTTCAAATGAAATTACTCCGCTTCTTCCGGAAAACCAATCTGGCGCATTGCTTCAAACGAACTGATTCCAACGCTCACCGAAAGATTAAGACTCCGAATCTCCGGACGAATCGGAATCTTAACGCATTGATCGGAGTAGGTTTCATGAAACCAGTCCGGAAATCCGCGGCTTTCGCTGCCGAAAACAAGAACGTCGTCCTTTTGATAGCGAACGTCGGCATACGAACGCTTCGCTTTCTTCGTGAAAAAAAAGTATCGATCCCACTGCGGAAGCTTCGCTCGAAGTTCTTCCCAGCTATCCGCTATCTCCCAATCCAGATACTGCCAGTAATCAAGCCCGGCCCGTTTCAAATTCCGATCCGTTATCTGAAACCCCATCGGACGAACAAGCCAGAGTTTAGCCCCGGTTCCTACGCAACTTCGACCGACGGCTCCCGTATTATGGGGAATTTCAGGCTGAAAAAGCGCTATATTCAACACGTTAAAACCCATACAAATAGTAAAACTTGAGAAAATTTACGAATTTTTTTGAAAAATTTACTATATTTTGCTGAAAAATCTGTTTATCCCCCCTTCAAAATCCACGGAAATCCGATATAATCGCTACAGTTTCAGTAGACAAACCGTCTTTCCGGATTGTTCAGCTTTACCGCAACGTTAATATTTATCCAAAGTTAAGTTTTTATTTTACCCGGCGAGAAGTAGCTCGCTATGGACTGAAAGGATTTAGTATGTTTACCCGAATCGGATTTAAATTACTTGGTTTCATTCTGGCAGTCGCCCTGATTGCCCAAAGCGCTCTCACAATCGAAGCCAGAGGGTATCGCCGTACCCAGACAAGAAATTCCAGCGCAAAAGTAACGGCGCCTCAACAGCGCGTCGTTGGCAAACCAGCAATCCCCGACCCGGGAAAGGAAGCCGTGAAAACGCTTTCGAGTTCAGCTCAAAAAACAACGAACAAAAATTCAGTTCATCCCGCCGTTCACAAAGGCTTCGGCGAATATGAACTTTTAGGAACGGATTTTTCCCGGCTGTTCGACGTTATGCCCGAGCGGGAAGGATCGTTGCTGAAGGAAATGACGGAAAACTACAAACCGGACTACAGAGCCGTAATCGCTCAAAAATATCCGCAGGTTCGTCCTGAAATCCAGGGAACGCTTGCCAACATCGCCGAGGCCGTTCACAACCAGAAAAGCAAATCGGAAATTGGTAAAATCGTCCGTGAAATTCCTATTCCGGTTCGACAGCTCAACGCGAACGAAGTTTTGGCCGTAAATCAGGAACTTGCGCCCGCTATCGACCCTGAAGAAGCCCGCGCGGTCCACGCTCTCAATCAGTTCAGAATGCGAAGCGGACTCCGTCCCTGCCTCATTGATCTTTTGCTCTGCCTCGTCTCAAGAGGACACAGTTCCGACATGAGAAGATACGGTTTCTTCTCGCACAATTCGCCCGTTGCCGGAAAAGCAAATTTCTCAAGCAGAGCAAGGCAGATGGGCGCAAGCGCAAGCGCGGAAAACATCTACATGGGCTCCTCAAACGGAAACGCCGCAAACTCCGCGTGGGCGAACAGCAGCGGACACCGCGCGAACATGCTCGGAGGATTCTCCAGAGTCGGAGTCGGACGGGTCGGCGGATATTTCACCCAGATGTTTGGACATTAATTGGAAAACGTCCCGCAATAACGAAAAGGGAGCCGTAACCGCTTTTCACTGATTTATCGGAAATTTTTTCGGGAGGATTTTACTCAAATCCTCCTTTTTTTGTTTTTTTCGTTCGTCCCTTTCTTCGAATCTCTCTTGACTTTTTATCTTTCCTGCGATATATTAATAAAATGAAAGAAAAAACTCGTTTTGCATTCCTGATTCCATTACTCGTCGGCATAACGTCGGTCCTAACTCTATGCGGCTGCGCGCCCAAAGAGGAAAACGTCTCCAATAATAACGAAAACGCCCCTTCTGAAACGACTTTTCCCGCGCCAACCGAACGGCAGGCGCGCGATTTCGCCCGCGCTCTGGAAGAACGCTTGAAAAACGGCGACTCCGAATTCTTTTTTCGCGCCGTCGATTGGAGCGCCCTGACGGACCGGGTTCTTTGCGGAATACCGCAATCCGCCGACAGCGAACGCTTTGATCGACGCTATCTGATCGGTCTCTTTTCTGAAAAGGGCGGCGTCGCCCAAAGCGTTGCGGAAAAAATACGTCAAGGGGGAACGTATCGCTTCCTGCGCGTAAAAAAACTCAACGGCGGCGGACTAGCCGTCACATTCAGACTCGTCGATACCGACGGAGGCCTGGACTATCACGACCTTTATCTGGAATGCAAAACGGGAGGACTCGTTCAGATCTATGAATTTTATTTTTACCATTTCGACGAAACTTTTTCCGAAACTCTCAGAAGAACCCTCGTTCCCAATCTCTACGTCGACGGAACAAACGACTACGGCGCCATTGCCTCCGAACTGATTATGATGCTCCACAAGGAAAACAAACTCCTTATCCAGGAATTTTCAAAAGCGTTCGAAGAAAAAAAACCGCAGCGCGCGCTCGATCTTTTCGACCAGTTGCCGAAAGAACTCCGAAATCTCAAAACTTTCCAACTCTGGAGACTGAAATCCGCACAGATTCATCCAGACCCCGCCGTCTATTCCTTCGTCTTTGCCGACATTCGACAAAAATACGTTCAGGAAGGGTGGGTCGATTTCCTTTCGCTCGACTATTTCTTCAACCGTCGGGAATTTCAAAAGGCGCTTGCCTGCATAAACCATATTGACGCGCTGGTTGGCGGAGATCCGTATCTGGAAAATTTCCGATGCTGGGCTTACCTGAATTTGGAAAATATCTCTGAAGCCCAACGTCGCTTTGACGCGGCTATCGCAAAAGAACCCGCGCTGGCAAACGATCGCTCGTTCATAAGTCTAAAAAAACGGCTTGAAGCCGCGACGTTAAATCCTTTGGAACACGACCGGGAACTTAATCCGTTCAGAAAACCGTTTCATTTGAAAAACATTGAGTAATCCGCCGCTTAAACATTTTCAACCCAGTCTTTCACCCTCGTCTTTCAACGTCCCGCGTCCGCGCGTTTCTCAAAACAATTCAAAAAAATTTCTCAAGACAATTTGAAAAAACAGGCAGATCGATCAAAAAACTCTTTCCCGCCTCTCGTCCGTACGCGGGCGTCCGCGCAGGCGCCCCAGCCGTTAAATTCCGTACGTTCCGCAAAAAAAAAAAAAAAAAAAATAACTACATAACAAACAAAAAACATAGATTTTCCCAAAACCCGGTATATAATATAAATTAAAATCATTATCCTTTAGAGTTCTTTGAGATTTAATAGAAACAATGAAAAGATTAAGCCAAACTATCGCCGCCGCGCTTACCGCCTCGTTTGCTTTTACCAGCGGTCTCCATTCCATTCTGGACGCCGCGGAGTGGATTGGAACGACCGACTCCAACTGGACGACCGCGTCTAACTGGGCGTCCGGCGGCGTTCCCGCCTCCAACGACGCTATCTATATCCGAAAAACCGCGAACAACTTCCCCGTAATCAAAAACGGAGACTCCGTCGCGACCGGGTATCTTTATTCCTACGGTCCCGTCTCGGTAACCATGAACGGCGGCTCGTTAAACCTCAACGGACGATGGCGTATCGGCGGCTCTGCCGGAACGGGAACCTCCGTCTTCAATTTTTACGGCGGAACGCTCAACGTCGGCAAAAACAACGACTACGGTTTCACGATGGGAGCGGGCCAGGTCATGACCATGAACGTCGGCGGCTCCGCGAAACTGGTTAATCCCGCCATCTTCAATCTCCACGCGGGCGCGTCCACTACCGAGGCGTCGACGATTAACGTGTCCGGCGGTTCCATTTTCCTCACCGACAGCCGTTTCATCATTGGAGAAGGCGGTTTGGCCGTTATGAATCTCACCGGCGGAGTCGTTTCCTCCAACTACCTTCAAATGGGACGCAACGAATCCGATACTCTCAACGGCAACGTATCGTACCGCAACGCCAAAGGTTTCCTGAATATCGGTTCGAACGAAAAAACCGGCGACGGGCAAATCTACGTCCGCGATACCGCCAATATCGGCACCATGCAGAAGGAGGCCGCCGGAAGCGGTACGATCAACCTGAACTC
>CAZWOV010000002.1:0-29335 GCA_964635645.1 uncultured Planctomycetaceae bacterium
GGTCAGCGTTTTGGAGAAATGGAAGTCTGGGCTCTTGAAGCTTACGGCGCGGCATATATCCTTCAGTAACTCCTCACCGTAAAATCCGACGACGTTGAAGGTCGTACGAAGATCTATGAATCAATGGTTAAGGGCGAAAATCGTCTTGAAGCCGGCACCCCAGCCAGTTTCAACGTACTTACTAATGAAAATCGCGGTCTTGGCCTGAATATGCAGTTGGAACGTGGACATAATGTGTTAGACTGATTCCTTTTCAAATTCACAAATCACGGATTTTCGGGGTTGTTTACCTCTCGAGACCCCGACGCCATTTTCAAAATAAATCACAGGAGATTCGGTGAATGAGTAGTGTCGATCGCAACTACGAACGAATTAACGATTATACGTCCGTTAAAATCAGCCTTGCCCGGCCGCATGATATCCGCAGCTGGTCTTACGGCGAAGTGAAAAAGCCTGAAACTATTAACTATCGCACGTATCGTCCAGAGCGCGACGGTCTTTTCTGCGAGCGTATTTTTGGACCTGAAAAGGACTGGGAATGCACTTGCGGCAAATACCGTGGTATGAAATATAAAGGGATGATCTGCGACCGTTGCGGCGTTAAGATTACTCATAGCCGCGTGCGTAGAGAACGTATGGGGCATATTGAACTTGCGGCTCCAGTTGTTCATATCTGGTTTTTTAAAACGATGCCCAGTCGTTTAGGAAACTTGTTGGATATAAAAATGAGTCATCTGGAAAAGGTTATCTATTTCCAGGATTATGTGGTTATTGACGAAGGCGAAACGCCTCTTAAGAAACACCAGCTTCTTACGGAAGGTGAATATCGCGAAGCCGTTGCGACATATGGACGCGACGCTTTTCAGGCGGAAATGGGCGCAGAGGCTATTCGTAAGCTGTTGCTCGATCTGGACCTTCCGGAACTTGCCCGAGATCTTCGGGATAAACTTTCGAAGCCTACTTCTAAACAGAGACGTAAAGAGCTTGTCAATCGTCTGAAAATTGTCGAATCGATCAGCAATTCTGAGAATAGCCCGGAATGGATGGTTCTTGACGTTATTCCCGTTATTCCGCCGGATTTGCGTCCGTTGGTTATGTTGGAAAGCGGCAATTTTGCAACCAGCGACCTGAACGATCTTTACCGACGTATTATTAACCGAAACAATCGACTGAAAAAACTTCAGGATCTGAACGCGCCGGAAGTTATCGTTCGAAACGAAAAACGAATGCTCCAACAGTCGGTAGACGCATTGTTCGATAACGGCCGATGCAAGCGACCGGTTCTCGGAAGCAGTAATCGCGCGTTGAAATCTCTTACCGATATGATTAAGGGAAAACAGGGACGTTTCCGCGAAAACCTCCTTGGAAAACGCGTCGACTATTCCGCGCGTTCCGTTATCGTCGTGGGTCCGTCGCTTCGTCTCCATCAGTGCGGTCTTCCGAAGAAAATCGCTCTGGAACTTTTCCAGCCCTTTATCATTCGTCGTTTGAAGGAGCTTGAGCACGCCGATACGATTAAAAGCGCCAAGAAAATGCTCGAACGCAAGGATGAGGAAGTATGGGATATTCTTGAAGAAGTGATTCGGAATCATCCGGTTATGCTCAACCGAGCTCCGACTCTTCACCGAATGGGTATTCAGGCGTTTGAACCGATCCTTGTGGAAGGAAATGCAATTAAACTTCACCCGCTTGTCTGTAAAGGTTTCAACGCGGACTTCGACGGCGACCAGATGGCCGTTCACCTTCCGCTTTCCATTGAAGCGCAGGTTGAAGCTCACACGTTGATGCTTTCCACGAATAATATTTTCTCGCCTGCAAACGGTAATCCGATCATGACGCCGTCTCAGGACGTGGTTATGGGATGTTATTATATGACGCTTGAGCTTGCGGATCGTCTTGGAGAAGGTATGATATTCTCTTCTATTGAAGAAATCTATACCGCTTACGATCTTGGGAAAGTTCAGCTCCATACGCCGATTCAGGTCCGTCTCCCCAAAGGCTACAAGGTAAAAAACAATCCGCAGTTTCCGGACGGCGGTCGTCTCAAGACGACTGTAGGTCGCGTTTTCTTCAACGATAATTTGCCGAAGGGAATGCCGTTTTACAATGAGCTGATGAGCAGTAAAGCTCTCCAGAAAGTGATTTCCGACTGCTATGAACTGCTTGGTACCCGCGCTACGATTAATCTTCTGGACGATATGAAACAGATGGGTTATCGTCAGAGTACCAAATCGGGTCTTTCCTTCTCCACCGACGACCTTATTACGCCGGCAACCAAGCAACAGATTATTGACGATGCGGAACGTCAGGTTATGAAATACTGGAAGGAGTACCGCCGCGGTATTACGACGGACCGCGAACGTTACTCCAAAACGTTGGACCTTTGGACCACCACGAACAAAACCATTACCGAGGATATGCTTAACGCATTGAAAAACGACCATCGTTACCCCGGTTATGTGAATCCGATTTACATGATGTCGGAATCCGGCGCTCGAGGCGGTAAAGAACAGATTCGTCAGCTTGCGGGTATGCGCGGTTTGATGGCCAAACCGAACGGAACGATTATCGAGACGCCGATTAAGGCCAATTTCCGTGAAGGATTGAGCGTTCTGGAATACTTCTCCTCCACGCACGGCGCTCGTAAGGGTCTTGCCGATACGGCGTTGAAGACCGCCGACTCCGGATACATGACGCGAAAACTTGCCGACGTTGCTCAAAATGTCGTCGTAACAATGGAAGACTGCGGTACGACGCACGGTATTACCAAGGGTATTATTTACAATGGCGAGAAAGTTGAAGTCGGTCTTGTCGATTCAATTAAAGGACGAGTCAGTTGCGTAAACGTAATGGACCCGTATACCGACAAACTCATTGTGAAGGCTAACGAGATGATCACACCCGAAGCGGCTCGCGCGATTGACGAGCTTGGGATTGAAAAGATTATGGTTCGAAGCCCAATGACCTGCGAAGCTCCTCTTGGTATTTGTGCGAAATGCTACGGAATGGACCTTTCCACCGGTATGCTTGTCGAACAGGGACTTGCGGTTGGCACCATTGCGGCACAGTCCATCGGCGAGCCCGGTACACAGCTTACCATGCGTACTTTCCACATCGGCGGTACGGCCGCGCGCGGCGTCGAACAGCGCGAAGTTCGTAACAAGAAAGCCGGTTTCATTCATTACATTAACATGAAAACGGTTGTTAACAGCCAGAATCAGATTATCTCTTTGAGCCGAAACGGTGAAGTTGCCGTTCAGGATAAACATGGCTGGGAACTCGAACGCTATAATGTGCCGATTGGATCGCATATTTTAGTTGAGGATGGTAAAGAAGCGCCGGCGGAATCGATTCTTTGCCAGTGGGATCCGCACTCTAACCCAATTCTTGCAGAACGTTCCGGAAAGGTTCGTTTTGAAGATTTGATTGAGGGCGAAACGGTTCGTCTTGAAAAAGACGCTTCAGGGAACGTTCGCCGTACGGTCATGGATTATCATGGAGAATACCATCCTCAGATTGTTCTTGAAGACGAGGACGGTAAAACGGTTTATCCAATATATTTGTCGGAAAAAGCTAATATCCGAGTGGAAGAGGGGTCCTGGGTTTCCGCGGGTACCATTCTTGCTACGACTCCTCGCGAGGTAACGGGTACGCAGGACATTACCGGCGGTCTTCCGCGCGTTTCAGAGATTTTCGAAGCGCGTAAACCGCGAGATCCGGCCGTTATTGCTGAAATCAGCGGTCAGGTGGAAATCCTTCACGAAAAGAAACGCGGAAAACGTACCGTTATTATTAAACACGACAGTATTCGTGATGAGAATGGCGAACCGAAACGTTATGAACACGTCATCCCGGCCGGTCGGCAACTTCGCGTTGGTTCGGGTGATATCGTGAAGGCGGGCGACGCGCTGGTGGAAGGTCCGCTTGTGCCGCACGATATCCTTCGCGTTTCCGGCGAAGAGGCTGTTCAACAGTACTTAACCCGTGAAGTCCAGAAGGTTTATCGTTCCCAAAACGTGAAGATTAACGATAAGCATATTGAAATTATCGTGTCTCAGATGCTTCGCAAGGTAAGCGTGGACGATCCTGGCGATACGGATCTTCTCGAGGGAGTTCTGATCGACAAGTTTGATTTCTTTGCTAAAAACAAAGATATTGCTAACTGTTTGAAAATTACGGATTCCGGCGATACGTCGTTTATGGAAGGTTCGCTTGTTCCGCGCGAGCATGTGGAAGCGATTAATGCCGAGGTAACGGCCAACGGCGGTCGTCCGGCGGTTGGAACCGCGCCGCGTCCGGCGGTTGGAACTACTCAGCTTCTTGGTATTTCCAAAGCGGCAGTTCAGAGTTCCAGCTTTATTTCAGCCGCTTCCTTCCAGGAAACGACAAAGGTACTTACAGAAGCCGCTCTTGCTGGTAAAGTCGACCATTTGATTGGTTTGAAAGAAAACGTTATTCTTGGTCATCTTATTCCGGCTGGAACAGGTTTCCGCGCTTACCAGGATTCAGAATGGACGCAGGCCGGTTGCGAAAGCGATCTGGACGAGTTCTCTCTTGATTCGCTTGTTCCAGACGACGACGTGGAATCGTTCCCGCTTCTTAAGGACGGTGGACTTGACGGATTACTGGCGGAGTTTGGACCGACGTCGTCGGATAATTCCGAAGGAAATTCGGCCGACAATTCTGTCGAGTGAATAATGAGTTGACGTTTTGACACATAAAAAAGCGTGAGGATATCTTTTCTCACGTTTTTTTGTGGGAAATTTTTATTTTAATTTCAAATTTAAAAAACCATGCCGCTGATACTAGTAACGGAACCGGAATACAGTAAAGCCAGAGCTTTTTTTGAACAAAGTTCGCAGAATTCCGATTGGAAAATTATTCCCGTATCGGCGGAGACGTCTGAATTTTTGGCGGCAATCTATCAGACGCGGGCCAGTCTTGCAATTATTGGAATGGTCTGTTATCCGGAAGAAATTTACCAGGCTCTTTCGGATAACGCAAGAACAGGGCCCGCAATTCTGACGCGATTTGGCGTTGGCATGGATAATGTGAATTTGAACTTTGCAAAAAAATGGAATGTTCAGCTTCTCAATACGCCAGACGTGCTCAATCATTCGGTTGCGGAGCATGCAATTTGGCTTCTTGGAGCGGCCGCGAAACGAATAGGCCAGGATTATGAAGCGATGAAACGCGGCGAGTTTCCACAACGGATAGGGGTGGAACTTTTTCAAAAGAATATTCTTGTTGCCGGTTTTGGCGGGATTGGACGGCAAATTGCCAGGATCGCGCACTGGGGCTTTGGGATGAATGTTATGGCTTTTGGGCGCAGACCTTTAGACGTTCTTGCGTTCGAAGAGAATCTTTCTGCAGACGAATTTCTTGCACGAAATGGACTTTGGAATTATTCTACTTCAATAGATGATTTTCTTCCTCAGGCCGATGCGATTTGCGTTTCACTTTCGTCCAATCCGGAAACATTTCATTTTTTTGACGCCGCCTGTTTCAGATTATTTCGCGACGACGTTCTTTTTGTAAATACCGCGCGCGGAGCTCTGGTGGATGAAAATGCTCTTTTCGATTTTTTGCAAAGTCATCCGCGCGCCTTTGCCTCCCTTGATGTTTTTGAAACGGAACCATATTGCCCGCAAGATCCGTCGCGGGATCTCCGCAGATTGGAAAATACGTTTCTTACGCCGCATCACGCTTCCTGCACGAATGAAGCGAACGCGGCCATTGCTCGTAACGCTTTGGAAAAGACGGTCGAAAATTATTTATGCAGAAAAAAACAATGAATATTCAATATATTTCAACATTTTCAGATTCGCGATTGGCTCCATATCAGAATATTCGCGACAGGACGCTTCGCGGAGAGAATCTTTTTATTGCCGAAGGGGATTTGGTTGTTGAACGTCTTTTGAAGAGTCGTTATCAAACGGAATCGCTTCTTGTTGCAGATCGGGCTTTGGAGCGGATTTACCCTCTTCTGGAAAAATTTGTTTCCGAAGAAATTCCGATTTATGTAGCGCCGATAGAAAAAATGAAAGATATCCTTGGGTTTCCATTTCACCAGGGAGTTATGGCGATAGGAAAGCGCGAAGAAGTTTGGACGTTTTCCGATTTGCTTCCATTAGACGAACCGGAAAAGCAAAGAAACCCGCGTCGTAGGATTATTGTCGTACTTCCAGATATTACGAAGCCGGACAATATCGGAGTCGTTTTCCGAAATTGCGCGGCTCTCGGCGCGGATGGTATTTTGCTTGGACCGCAGGCGTGCGACCCGCTTTCCCGCCGCGGTTTGCGAGTTTCAATGGGGGGAGTTTTTCAGCTTCCATGGTTGAAAACGGACGATCTGAATCGCGATCTGGATATTCTCCATACTCAATTTCAGTATGAACGTTGCGGAACTGTTCTTTCAGAACAGGCGGCGGATTTGAAAGATATTCGCTGGAAAAGCCGTATTGCGCTTTGTTTTGGAAACGAGTACGACGGTCTGAAGCCGGAAACGCTCGAGCATTGCGATTTTCTGGCGACGATTCCAATGGCATGCGGAGTGGACTCTCTGAATCTTGGAGTTTCGTCTGGAATTTTTCTTTATTCCGCCAGTTTTCAGGACAATTAAAATTTATTCAAATACGTTTGCAAATCAATTGAAAGAGAAAAATATGAGAGTTAAAAAATTTCATATGGTCCAGATTTTCGTTTGTTTTTTGCTCTTGATTTCTCTATTATTTGGAGCGTTGATTTATAAAAAATACGTATGGTTTCCCGTCGTAGAAACGCCTTCCTCGCCGCTTTCTGAACAGGTTCCGGTTTCAATTGAAGCGACGCCCAATCCTCCCGTCGCGTTTCCTGCGGCTCCCCAGGAACGTTCGTTGGAGGAAATCCCTTTTGACGGACAATTGGCCTATCGGTATCTGACAGAGCTTTGCGCTATCGGTCCTCGTCCGAGCGGTTCCGATGGAATGTTGCGTCAGCAGAAATATCTTATCGAACATTTTGTGAAATATGGAGCGCAATTTCAAAAACAGGAATTTCAGTTTCCTTATCCGGGAAAATCCGCTCAAAAAGTACCAGGAATGAACCTGATTTTTCGTTGGAAACCAGAACGAATGGAACGAATTCTTCTTTGCGCGCACTATGATACGTTGCCGATTCCAACCAAAAACCCGCCTCAACTTCAGAATCTTCCGTTTGTCGGCGCGGAAGATAACGCTGGAGGTATTGGAGTCTTGATGGTTTTGGCGCAGTCGTTACCGGAAATTCTGGAAAAAGAACAGACTCGCTATGGGATCGACATAGTGATGCTTGACGCCGAAGAGTTTATGTTCCGTCCCGGCGATCGCCTTTTACCCAACGAACGTTTTTGCTGGGGTTCTGAGTTTTTCGGCCGCGTTTATGCGTCTCAAACACCCGAACAGCGCGGCGGTACGTATCTTGCGGGCGTTTTACTGGATATGGTGACGCAGAAAACGCCTGTTTTCAGGAAAGAAGCGTATTCATATCAAAATCCTGAGTCGCGTTCGGTTCAAAGCGAAATCTGGAATCTGGCCCGAAATCTGGGCGTTCGCGAGTTTAAATCTCAAATTGGAAATTTTATTACGGACGATCATGTCTATCTTCAACAGTTCGGCGGGATTCCGGTTATTGATATTATCGATCTGGATTTTGCTCCATGGCATACGCATGAAGATACTCCGGATAAATGTTCTCCTCTTTCCGCCGCGCGAACGGGATGGGTTATTCTGGAGTGGATACGCCGGAAAAAATGAGACAATCTTTCAAAAAATCATTTTACCACTTGAAATTTTTTTGTTTTATGGTAAAATCAGAGAAATTTCTTTTCATTGTCTCTGTGTTTATAGAGGCAGTTTCATTACCTTAACATACCGTGAAAAGAATCATGAAATTTTCGACTATTGATGAAACCGCCACGGCGTTGGCTAAAGGGGAAATCGTCATCATGATGGATGATGAAGAACGAGAGAACGAGGGCGATTTTATTTTTGCCGCTCAATTCGTTACCCCGGAAATGGTCAATTTTTGCATTACGCACGGACGCGGATTGGTCTGTGTTCCCATGCTTCCGGACGATTGCAAACGTCTGGAGCTTGAACAGATGGTTCAAAATAATACGGCTCCTCTTTCTACTCAATTTACGGTGGCGGTAGATCATGTCAGCGCCAAAACCGGGATTACGGCTCAGGAACGCGCCGCGACGATAGCGGCTCTTGCCGACCCAAATTCCAAACCGGTAGATTTTGGGCGTCCGGGGCACGTTTATCCATTAAAGGCAAAGGAAGGCGGGGTTTTGCGACGCGCCGGACATACGGAGGCTTCCGTCGATTTGATGAAAATTGCCGGATTGACGCCAACGGCCGTATGTTGTGAAATTTTGAATGAATCGGGAAATCGCGCGACGCGCGACGAATTGGTTCAGATCGCTCATACTTTCAATCTTAAGTATTCAACGATTGCCGAGCTGATTCGTTATCGCCGAATCAGAGAAAAACTTATTTACCGGATTGCGGACGCTAATCTTCCGACAAAGTACGGGCTTGGACACATTTACGTTTACGGCGTTAAGTATGAGGACGTCGAACCGGTCGTGGTTCAGATTGGTTCTCCGGAAACCGCTAAAAATAAAGAAATTGCGGAACATCCGCTTGTCCGAATGCATTCTTCATGCTTTACGGGGGATCTGCTCTGCTCGCTGCGGTGCGATTGCGGCGACCAGCTCGTTCGATCGCTTCAGCTTATGCAGGAAGACGGTTACGGATATCTTATTTACCTCCCGCAGGAGGGACGCGGTATTGGTTTAGCGGAAAAAATCAAGGCGTACAAATTGCAGGAACAGGGATTAGATACCGTCGAGGCCAACCTTGCTCTTGGACATCGCGCGGACTGTCGCGACTATGGTATTGGACTTCAGATTCTCAATGATCTTGGGATTACCCATATCCGACTTTTGACAAACAATCCGAAGAAGGTGGACGCTTTTATTTACAGTGGATTTGACCTTACCGTTACGGAACAGGTTAGAATTCTTGGCGAGATTAATCCGTATAATGAAGCGTATATTCGGACGAAAGTCGAGAAAATGGGCCATATCTGGCCGGGACTTGAGCCTGAAATGAAGAAAGATTAACAAAAATCTGAACGAAAAAATTCTCTTTAACCAATCAAAGGCGGTTTCCTACGAAAACCGCCTTTTTGGAAGAAATATATAATAAATTTTAATTTCGCATATCCTTTAAAAGCGCAAGAATATTACGGGCAAACAAATGTAGGCGGTAAGGAATGGTATTTACGAGTATTGAAATTTGTACCGGCGCGGGAGGTCAGGCATTAGGTTTGGAAATGGCTGGTTTTAATCATGTTGCGCTTATCGAATATGAAAAAGAGTATTGCGAAGTATTAAAACTTAATCGTCCTGAGTGGAATGTAATTTGCACGGACGTGAAGGATTTTTCCGGAAAGCCGTATAGAGATAAAATTGATTTATTTGCCGGCGGCGTTCCCTGTCCTCCATTTTCTGTTGCCGGAAAGCAATTGGGAAGCGCCGATGAAAGAGATCTTTTTCCAGAAGCGTTGCGTCTTATAGAGGAAATAAACCCGCGCGCCGTAATGCTTGAAAATGTACGGGGTTTTTTAGATTCAGCATTTTCTGATTATAAGAGCTTTATTCTAAATAGAATTAACGACTTGGGATATTGCGTCCAAATTAAACTTTTGAACGCTTCCGATTACGGCGTTCCGCAATTACGGCCTCGAGTAGTTATCGTTGGTATTCGGAAAGACGTTGGGCGTCAATTCTCGTATCCGGTAGAAAAACCGGAACGAACAAAAACTGTCGGCGAAACGTTGGCAGATCTTATGGGAGAAAATGGTTGGTTCGGTGCGAACGATTGGGTGAAACAGGCGTCGTCGATAGCTCCTACGATTGTTGGAGGCTCCAAAAAACACGGCGGTCCCGACTTGGGACCGGTTCGCGCGAGGAATGCGTGGGCCGCGCTTGGGGTGGATGGACGCGGAATAGCGAACGAGGCTCCGCAAAAGGATTTTGATGGGACTCCGCGGTTGACTCCTCGAATGGTCGCGAGGATTCAGGGGTTTCCCGACAGTTGGAATTTTGGAAAGAAAAAAACCGCCGCTTGCAGGATGATTGGAAATGCGTTTCCACCGCCTGTGGCGCAGGCCGTTGGAGAAGAAATAAGGAGAACTCTTGAAAATGGAGGCGTTGATAGCGGAAGCTCGAAAGAGATATCATAAAAGCCTTTTGGAGAACGGCGTTTTAACAATCGATGGAAAAGGAATACCGAGTAATGCGGATTCTTCCTCGAAACTGTCTATTGCAATCGCGCGGGGAATTGCCAGTCAGTTGTTGGCGCAAACTCATGACAAAGCCGCGGGACAGACCTCCGGCGCGAAGTTTGAACAACTGAATATGCAATTTCTTATGGATACTTTTCCTAATTTACAGAACTTGCGCCCTGGCAAATGGCACATTGTTAAGTTGGGAAATCGCAGTGCAATAAAGACAAGTAGTTTTGCTCAATATGAACATTTGGATTACTTAAACAAATTACTTGAAAATGACGCCAGACTTGCCGCCAGTATAGGAAATAATTATATGGTTGCGCCTGACGTAGTTATCTATCGCGACGCCGTTTCCGATGATGAAATCAATACGCCGCAGATTATTGTGGACGATACTGTTTGCAAAATGGCGGATATTAGAGCGCTGAATGGCGGACTTCCGATACTTCACGCGTCTGTTTCCGCTAAATGGACGATGCGCAGCGACAGAGCGCAAAACAGTCGGACGGAAGCTCTTGGGTTGATTCGAAATAGAAAAGGACGTTTGCCTCACATTGTAGTAGTTACCGGAGAGCCTTTGCCAAGCAGATTGGCGTCTCTTGCTCTTGGTACCGGCGATATTGATTGTATTTATCATTTTGCACTCTATGAATTAGTCGAGGCGGTAAAAACAATAGGGGCGGAAGATTCTATCGAAATACTGAAAGCTCTGATTGAAGGTAAACGAATTAAAGACGTCAGCGATTTGCCTTTGGATTTGGTAATATAAAGGCGGCGGCAGATCGGATAATATTTTCGTTGCAGAAAAGGATAATAAAATCCAGGAAAAGGATTTTTAACAAAGAAGAAACGATTTTTCAATGGAACAGTTTCTTACAGCGTAAATCTTAAAAAAATGATTTAAGAAAAAAAGCGGAGTATTTCATCCGCTCTTTTTCAAAATTCAGTCGTTAATTAAATCGGGGTAAAATCAGTTCCACCACCAACCGTTTTCCGGAAGGTTTTCAGCGGTGTTTTTCTGTTCGTCCGCTACCGCCTGGTCGTTTGCCGAGAGAAGATTTTCTTCGTTAAACGCGCGTTTTGCGAAAATTTCAACGCCGCCGCCGATCGGAGTGGTCAACGTGTTGCCGCGCCAGACGGCAGTTACCGCGGATTCTACGAACTGCGGAGCGCGTTCCGTCTGAATGTGAAATTTACTTTCATCCCCAAAATAGACCAGTTCCCAGCCGAGTTTTTCGTAAGCGTTTGTTTCCTGGAGGAAAGCCGCGACGACCGACATATCGATCAGGTTACGCAGTTCGGCGTAAACGGGGACGGCGTCGGCAATGCGATCGTAATTTCGCGTAAATCCTTTGGTAAACTGTTTGCTTGCCGAATCGGAAACGACTACTTCCTTGCGGCTTCCGTCGGACGTAACCATTTCGTCGGCTCCAATGAGTTTGACGCTTTTACCTTCCAGTCCCATTGCCAATTTGTCTGCGCTCATACGGACGCGTTCATAATCAGGAACAAAGTACCATCGGAAAAGAGCGTTTCGGGCGACCGTTCCCGGGTTCACGCTTGCCACAAAAGATTTCATGCCGGAGCACGGCAACTTTTCGAGACCGATCCCCATGAGCTTCATGCGATAGTCGGCTTCGACGAGGACTTTTGCGAAGTGCGTTTCCGGATTTACGCCGACGACGGAGACTTTCTGGAGACCAAGGGCTTCCCGCGACCCGTTCACGATAAACTGGGTCATGCTGGGAACGGCAGTCGTTCCGACCTGCTGCTGGAATTTCTGGAAACGCGCCAGACCTTCCTGCGTCGGGTCAATGGAGCAGCCAATGACTTTGGCTTCTTTGGAATTCGGCGTGTAGACGCGCATTGCCGCGACCATATCGTCGAGACGGAGAACCGGTTTTCCGGTAGTAAGTCCAACGACTCTGCCGGAAGCGTCTTTGAACCAGCCTTCCGCCGGTCCCACGAGTACGACGTCTCCCGTTTCAGGATAGACAAAAACATAGTCGATACGCTGAAGTCCCGCCATGTAACGTACTTCGTCGGTCAGGATTCCGTTATTTTGAGCAATTTCATATTCGAGCCGCGTCAAGGAGACGGCGCGAGCCGGATTAAAATCACGCAGATCCTGAGAAATATCTTTTGCGGCGGCCAGTTTACGCATTCGCAGAGATTCAAGCGACGGCTCGACGTAAGTCTGCATTTTGAGGACATTCTGAGCGTCGATTTCAACCCCTGCGTATGCATTAGAATCTTGCGCAAACGTCGTGGAGGAAAGCATCGCGCTACAAACGAAAAGAAATACCGCCAGGAATCTTTTCAGCATCCGCGAGTATGAAAGCATGGTTTATTCTCCTGAATTTTGATTTAAATTCAATATATTTCCAGTATATTAGGAATTATCGACATTCAAACGATGTTCAAAAAATAATCTTTTCCTTAAATTTGAGAGTTTTGCGGAAAATGTAAAGGTACAATCCAAACAAAACTCACGATCGGCAAATTCCTTTCTGCGTTTTTGAAATTGTTTCTCCGGTTGTTTCCGGGTGAATTTCATGGTGTCATTTTCCAGAGCGATCCCGGATTTGGAGGAGTAACGTTAAAGTAATCGTAAAGTGCCGGAATGTTCCAGAACATCAGAAGAAGGAAAACCGAAACGCAGATAATCAGGTAAATCATTAATCCTTTTTCCTGGTAAAGATGTTCCGGATTCTGAACCGCGCTGTCCGGTTTAAGACCAATAAAGAGATAATATCCATAAAAACCTGCGAGCAACGGAGCGCTTAGAATTAGTTCCATACGGTAGCGGACGATAAATACGCCGAGAAACAAGGCGCTGGCAATCGCGTAGATGAACATACTGACGAGCAGATTTTCTTCCGTGTACCATCTGAAGGACTTTCGATATCGGGCGGCGCGTTCCGGGTCATTAATCCAGCGATATTCGGCAAATCGTTTCGTCGCCATGAAAAAAGCGCCCAACATCCAGTATGAAATTAAAAGCGAGAGCGGCGGAACCTGCGAGGGAAGTACGAGATACCATCCGAGCAGGAGGCGAAGCGGATTATTGACGGATTCGCTTAGAACGTCAAGGTAAATCCATTCCTTGGTGCGAAGCGGCGGGATATTGTACGCGCATCCCATTGCCAGAAGAACGGCGGCCGACCAGAAAAACGGCTGATTCAACGTCCAGGAAATCGTTAAGCCGAGCGCTCCAAGTAAGATCCATTCGGCATACGCCAGGGGTAGTTTGACTTTTCCGGAAGGAATTGGCCGGGCGTATTTTGACGGGTGCGCTTTGTCTGTCGGGGCGTCCAGAATTTCATTAATGACGTAATTGCTTGAAACGATGAGACAAACTGCAGCCAGACCAATGAGAATTGTTTTTGCGGCGGTCAGTATCGTTTCTGGAGTCTGAAAAATTTCAGGTCGGTAAAACAGAGCTAAAACAACTCCAAAAAGCATGAAAACATTTTTGAACCAGTGGTCCGGTCGAGCAATCTGAACGTATGAAAACATGGAATAAATTTTCCTGAAAAAGTTTGCGGACTATTTCCGCATTGGTTTGACGCGGAAGAGAACTCCCCAAGACGTTCAAAGACGAGCGGGAGGTAAATTAATATATTTTTCGGTCCGGGAACGAAAAAACGATTTCTCGTTTCGGACCTATTTTTTAATTTAAATTTTTTTTATTTTCGACTTTGTGAAAAGAGCCAATCTGCCAATCCTTTTGTGTGGTAAGCCGAGGTCCACGAATTATGTCCGACTCCAGGGAATTCGGTATATTGAACGTCGCATCCAATTTTCTTAAGGGCTTCAAAGGCGTTTCGGCTTCTCTGTGTTTTCACAACGCCGTCCGCGCCCCCGTGAAAGATATGAATGGAGATATTTTTCAATTCCGGCGTGGAAGCCAGTTTTTCATTATCCGCTCCGCCGCAAATCGGTATGGCGGCCGCGACTTCATTGGGATAGCGCGTAATAAAATCATACGTGCCGTATCCGCCCATGGACAGTCCCGTGACATAGACGCGGTCCGGATCAATCTGGTCTTTTTCTTTCATGTTCTGAAGCAGTTCATGAAGGAGCCGCATAGCGTAGGAGGGTTCTTCCGGGGTAATATGAGAATCCGGTTTTCCCCAATCGACTTCGCACCATCTTTTGCCGTTTGGGCATTGCGGCGCAATCAGATACGCCGGATATTTCGCGCCTTCTTCTCCAAAAATAAGATTCAGAAAAGCGTCCTGCCCCGCGACTTGCGTAATATTGTTATCGCCTCTTTCCCCCGCTCCGTGCATGAAAATGACGAGCGGATATTTTTCTCCTTTTTTAAGTTCCGGAGTAAATTTTCGATAGAGCAACGTTCCATTGGGCGAAGTCCATTGGCATTTTTCCAGTTCGCTGTGACGATCTGCGAATTCCGCGGCGTTAACGTTGCCGATTCCAAAGACCGCCAGAGTCACAGCGGCGAGGTTCAGAAGCATTTTTTTCATAATGCGTTCCTTTCGGGTTAAAAGTGGTTTAGGATGGTTTATTTTTAATTTAGCGTATTTTATTCAAAGAGTTTCTGGAACTCTTCGTCTTCTTCGTCGTTGTCCGAATCTTGTTTTTCTTTCAGGGACTTAACGTTGGAGTTCTTTGGGAAATTCTGTTTTTCCGACTTTTCTTCCGAACCAGAAGAAAAATCTTCTTCCGTTACGAACAGATTCATTTTCTGGATAAATTCATCCAGTATTTCCGGATCCAGTTCCGCGTTAAGTATGATATCCTGCAGAAGTTCGTCGTTGAAACTTCCGATGATTTTTTGGGATAGCTTTTCTTTTTTTCTGTTCGTCTTATTTTCAATTTTATGGTTTTTCTGCATACTGCCGACGATGTTTTCCGTTTCTTTTTTCGTCAGGAGTCTGCGCGGAATAAAATCTTTAAGATCCAGCATCTCGTCGTCGTCTTCAGAACGATTTCGATAGCGGTTGATTTCATTTTCAATTTCTTCGAGCCAGGTTGGAGGTTCGTAACCCGTTCCGGTAGGCTCCGCTATGAATTCTCCGACCAGTTCAAGCAGTTTGTTGAAGGAGGGCGTTTTACCGCCGGCGCGCGCTTCCTGAATAGACGGTTCCAGCAACGCGCATAATTTATTTATGGCCATTGGTTTTACCAGTCGTTCTTCCAGCCGGTCTCCAATAGTTTTAATGGTGAGACCGTATTTCAGACATAACTTTCGATAACGTCTGATAAAACGTTGAGCATGAAATCCAGAACGTTCTTTAATGCTTTCGCACCATGAATCCGCTACTTCATAGTTTTTTTCATAAACCATGGTTTTGTGGGCGTTAATGAACGGGCGCATATCCCACGCCATTCGGTCGTATTCGCCTAAAAGACGTAAGAAATCAAAGAGCATGAAAAGATTACTGCCGTTATCCGACTGGGTTGTCGTCGTATTATAGTCAATAAATTGACCGTAACGTTCCAGCAGCGTTTCAACGATAGCGTCAAGGTATCCGCGCGCGCGACTCTCCGTAATTTGGTTATTATCCAGATCCTGAATCAGTTTTTTCCCCTGAATGGAATTTTCGTCGCAGGTAATGGAATTTTCTTTTTCCTGGCAATTTTGTCGGAGTGATTCCAGCCAGGAGGCTACTCCTTCATGATGGATTGCCTGAAGATTGGAGTAGTTCATTAAAACCGGTGAGAAAAGGTCTTCTCCGTATTTTTTGATGAAATCCCGCAACTGTTTCCATTCTTTCGGGTCGTGGAATGGGTCGAGCGAGGAAATTCGTATTCCGTGGCTATGCGAGATCCAGTTTTGAAGAAGGATTCCAATCGTGTCGTCTAAAAAAGGAATAAGGGTGTTGAGTTTCCACGCTTTTCCCGGTTTGTTTCCGCTCTTAAGGATGGAACGCAGGATTCCTTTGCTTCCGAGGTCGAACAGATGGTCGTAACGGGTAATAGCTCTCGCTCCGATATAGTGTCTGCGCTCCATTTCCTGAACGCACTCCAGAACCTGGAAGGTTTCTTCGAGAAGTCCCTGAATAGGCAGGTTGATCAAAAGACGCTGAATGACCGTAAGGACGCTCCGGATCGTAATCATCTGGATAGGACTTCCTCCCCGGTCGATGGGCGCGTAAAGGATTGGTTCCTGGGCCAGCAGATTAAGAGTTTTCGACCAGATATTTTTTACGTGCCGCGTATCTTCGCAGATAAGAGCCTGGATGACGCTTCGCACGGCGTTTTCCCACGTGTCGGTTTCCAGAATACGGTTTTTGGTATCTGCGATACGCATTAAACGTTGAGCGTCGAGCAACTCGCTGCATGTGGACACAAGACGTTCCAGCAACGAGTATTTCATGCCGATCTGCTTTTCATACTCCATCATCGCAATGGGACGTGAAAAATCCGGTTTTTCAACCTGGAATTTATCTACTTCCCGAATCAGCTGATCTAATCCTTTCAAATGAACGTCCGCCTGTCGGCTCCATTCCTGAAGAACCTCGGCGCGTTCCGTATGTTTTTCTGCAAAGGGAATAGAAAAAACCGCCGACATTTTCCAGAGTCTGGCTTGAGTAATGATGAAGAGAAGACGGTCGGAAATACGGTTCATTTCACTGGCGAGCGGAAAATCTTCCGCTGAGCGTTTCGTTGAATTTCCATCCATCATGGAATTGTCGATTCCGTCGTCGGTCGAGTCATGGTAAATAACATTTTCCCATGCCGCGTCAAAAATTTCATCGGAACTTTCGTCGTCGAAATCTTCGGCTTCTGTTTCAGCGTCGTCCTGTTCGCTGCTGAATATGTCGGAATTCTGATTTTTGTTTTGGGAGGATTTCTTTTGGGAAGCGGATTCCAGATCAAGCGACGGAACTATGCCGTAGACGTCGGCGTTCGCTTCTACCATATCCACAAAACGTTTGGCGAGATTCCAACCGTCGACCAGTTGATTTCCGCGGCGGCAGAAAATTCTCTGTTCCCGGGTAGGCGGATACCAAAGGTCTTCCATCCATCGCAGGGCGAGAGGATGGAAAGAATAATCGCCGTCGTCCAGCTTGAAAATTTCAGACTGACTGAGCCAATTGATCAAAAGGGCCATGGAGGCTACCGGATCTTTCTGGTCCAGGAGCGCTTCAATCAACAACATGTACGCTTTGGAAGAGTTGAAATCAACAACGCGCGGACGCCAGAATTTAATATCGCCCGCGGCTGTTCCCGCTTCGTACCATGCTTCGAGCGCGTTTACTACCAATTGTATTGATTCGTAGGTTTCCGCGCCGGAAATACTGTTTATTTCAGAAAGATCGAGCGTTCCGAACTGATCCCACCACTGAGTAATTTCCTGCATTCGGAACATTAATTCCGCCTGTTCTTTCTTAAATCCTTTTGCGGCAGTTTCTTTTAAAATTCGAGAATAAAGTGAAAAAATGGAACTGATCAGAGAAGTCATTTCTTCAACGCGCTGATCCGGAGTGGAATCTTCCACAGAAGAAGCCAGCGGAAATTGTCCGTCGAATCCCAAAATATACCATGGGTCGATAAACGCCCCGCATTCGATTCCCTCGTGAAGAATCTCTTCAATTCGATACAGTTTTGGAATTGCGTCAAGCGCATGGTCGTGGTCGACGTCCAGATGCGCTTTCGTCAGGAGACAATCGATTTCGCACCGCATTCTGGACGAAGGTACGTTGACCTTCAAAATCATCTCGTTTGAAGCGTCCGCGTATCCCATCCAGGCGTAAAGCCGCGCCATTTGAACGTTCTGATACTGTTCAGCCCTCTGCTTCGCCAGTTTTCTGTTGAAATACTGTCTTGCTCCGGCAAAGGGCTGATGAAGCGCTTCTTTTTCCTCGCAAAGTCTTTTGAAATGTTTTCCAGAGACTTTTTCCAGAAGCTGTTGGTAAAAAGAGTCTCGAATTTTCGCAACTTTTGGCAGCAGAACCGCAAACGTATCGGAAGACGTTCTTGCCTCGGGACCCCAGCCGCAGACCGCGCTGCCCATCAGAAGCGTTCCTCCTAAAACGGCGGACGCCTCGAAACACAGTTCGTCGTCGTCAATTTTATGTTTTTTTGAGAATGATTCCGATGTTCTTGAAAAAATCGATTCAAGCGTGGATTCAATCAAAACGAACCGATCGTAAAAACCCTTATTAGTGATGTGGAGCGGATCCCAGCTTCCAAAATGGTAGTTCAACCGGCGAATGACCGGGTGTTCAAAGTCAAGGGCGCGGGGATCAAATGTCAGTTCATCGAGACGGTCCATATTAAACATGGCGTCGTTCAAAAGCGAATCGTCTGTCTTTTTCAGAATCTCCAGCATTTGCGAAACGATAGGAGCGTAACGGCAGTGAGCTACGCCCGCTCCCCGAACATAAAGCGGAACGGCATGAATCCATTCGTGCCGATACGGCTGCATTTTTTGACGCGAATAAAGAACGGGAATCGGGCGATAACCGATAAAATCGTCGTAGTCCGAGATTGCCCGGCGAATAGCCATCTGAATTTCCGGCGACATTTCCATTGCGGAATAATCCGCGGTCAAAAATATGTCCGATGAATTAACGTCGGCGTCTTCCGCCGGGATTGATTCAAAGGCGCGCGTTTTCAGAATTGAATAAAAAGCCTGGCCGAATGAAAACGGATTGAATATGGAGTCGTCTTTCTGATGAAAAAGCAAATCCTTATGCCAGATTCGATAGTACGGAAAGAAGTAAAGCAATCCAAATAGCAGAGCCTGACGCGCCTGAAGATCTTGCGAAAAGACGTCGGATTGGGGTTTAATCCATTTTAAATAGTCCCAAAGCGCGGCTCCAAGACGGCGCCAGCATGGAAGCGCGCCGTCTTTATCCGCCGTTTCATCCAGGCGTATGGCCAACGTATTCAAAGAGGCGAGAAACTGTGGAGTCGGATCCCCGGAAGAAAAATTCAGATAACCGAGAACATTTTCAAAAGCCTCTTTTTCATTTGCGTTCCACTCTTTGGGATCCATTTCCTGCCTCCAGTTTATTCTGAGATTCGCCTGTTTTTATTTTACTTTTTTTATTTTATGAAAAGGGGCGACGCTTTAAAAACAGGGAAAATTCCTTTTCACGTCCTCTTTTCTGAAATAT
The DNA here is from genome assembly GCA_964635645.1 of uncultured Planctomycetaceae bacterium. Taxonomy (GTDB): domain Bacteria; phylum Planctomycetota; class Planctomycetia; order Pirellulales; family Thermoguttaceae; genus RGIG3701. The sequence continues at coordinate 19,416 of CAZWOV010000002.1, forward strand.
CAGGGATATCTTTTAAATTTTCGGCCAATTTGACCGGAAAGTCGGGAGAATTTTTTAAAAACGCTTCAGTTTTACAGTTAATTTCATATTTTCTATTTTGCGAAAGCCGGGGGAGATTTCATTCCCAGAACATTTACGCTGCGTATGGAAATAACGGGTAAACGATTGGAGTTTTCAGGAATCTCCACGATTTGCGTAAACGAATTTTCCGTATTTGGAAGGTTCGGCGTGTCGCTGTACTTGAGCCCTTGGAAAACTGGACGGCCGACGGAATGTGTTCCCTGTATTTCAGAAATCTGTTTCCCGTCGTTTTCGATAATAAAACTTTTCAGTCCGCTTTCGAGATCCGCGTATGCTTTCCAGGTCGCAATCGCTTTTTTACGAACGGTTCCCGATTCGTTATCCGTTGGTTCGTCGCTCCAAATTACTTTTACGTCAAACGGCGCCGGCGGTAATGTTTCGTCTTCCCAAACCGAGTTGGTCTGGAACGTTTTCCATGTTTTTTTGAAAGATTCGTCCGGCAGCCAAAAACCTTCCGCAAGATATGGTTTTAATTTGTCGCCGACCAGTTCCGAACCGTTTTCTTTATTTTGTCCGACGTCCGGAATTTTCTCATACTCCCCAAAAATTTCTTCAGGAGAAACGAACAGTCCTGTTTTCATTGGACGAATTTCCGCGCTTCCCGCTTTTTCTGGGAGTCGTTGATTCATGCAGACGTCGAAAAAACGAATGGCGGGATAACGTGAATCGCCGCAGCAGTGACCGGTTGTCGGGTCCAGAAAAATAGAAATTTTCGCTCCGTGACGGCGCATGGCCAGAAGATAGGGAAAACCGTTGTCCCAAATTCGTTTGAATTCGGTTTTTTCCCGGATTCCAAGATTCAGAACCATCGGTATTTCGCGTAATTCCTCCGTTAGCGGAAGTTCCGCAAAATCATCGCCTACGGTATCCGGATGCCCGGAACGGAGCCACGCGCAGACGATTCGTTGCGGATAAAGCTGACACATGCTTCCCGTCCAGTGTCCTCCTCCGGAATGTCCCCAAATAATCCACGGAATTGTCGTTAGTTCCGGGCGCCGCGTTGTTTCGGCAAAAAATTCCAGCGCGTTCAGAAACGATTTTGCGGAACCGTTTCGTGGATCGCACCACATTTCGCACGCTCCGGTTTGCCGATAGGAAACAGCCATCAGCGCGCAGTCGTATTTTCTGGCCAACGCCTGCCAGTGCCAGTCTGCGACGGCGTCTTTTCCTGGTTTTGCGGAACCGTCGCCGCAACCGTGTTGGTGAACGACGACGCCTCGTAACGTTTTTACTCCGTCCGGAATCCATATGCGCCAATCCGCGGCGTAAATCAGTTCGTTGGGTTCTGTCGAAGGCGGGAAATCAACTCCCTGGTACGTTCCGCCGTCTCCAGACGCCGTTTTTGTTCCCCGCGGGGCCGTGTCTTCTGCAAAAACGGAAAAATTTCCGTATGTTAAAACCAGGAATAGACTCCAGACTCCTGCTAATAAAAAAGTATTTTGAACGTTTTTTTTCATCTTGCCGTTATTATTTTTGATTTTTTTGATTTAACTTGGGTGTTTTTTACTTTAAAAATATATTTTATCCGGAAAAGAGGCAAAAGTCAAGTCCCCCGGTCGTTTCGAAGACAAATCTTTATTTACCGCGCTTTGAAATTTAGTCGCGGGAACGCCTTTTATTTTTAAAAGAAACAGGAGGAATTTTCATTTGCCTTTTCACGGTTTTTAGGAGAACGTTCATTATTGAATAAGTATTAATTCGTCTCAATTTTAAAGTTCATGAAAAATCTTTTCAAATTTTCCGCTCCCCCTTGCAAAAAATCAAAAATTCAGTATAATTGGTACTTTAATTGTGTCACATTACCGGAATGTGGAATGAAAATTTATTTATTTGAAAGGTTCTGAAATGTCAAGAGCTGGTGGATTCAATAAAAAAGGCAAGAAGGGAGCTGCTCCGTTCCGTAAACGCGCAAAAGCCAAGGTTCGTACGAAGAAAAAAGACCCGATCGCGATTGACGGTAAACTGCCTCGTCCGCTTTATGTCGACTATAAAGACGTCGAACTGCTGAAAAAACTGACGAATCGTCAGGGTAAAATTCTCAGTCGCCGTAAAAGCGGTTGCTCCGCTGCGAGTCAGCATGCCGTTACGGCCGCTGTCAAACGCGCTCGATTCATGGCTCTCCTTCCCTACGTTGGAGAATGAGAAAAACATGCGATTCGTTTATGCGAATTAAACGACGACCGCCAGTAAAAGTTTACGGTGTTACGCCCCGATTGGAGGCGATTTTTGAGAATTGGTTTTCTGCAGAAACTTGCTTTCTTAAAAATTCCCGTTGTCGTTAAATCAGAAAAAGCGATGTTCTCGAGACGTCGCTTTTTTTATGGATAAATGGACGTCCAATACGTCAGACGTCCTGGACGACGGGCAACGTGATGATGAATCGGCAACCGTGCGGCGTTCGCGATTCAATATGAATCGTTCCGCCGTGTTCCCTTACGATTTTTCGGCAAACGGGCAGTCCCAATCCTGTTCCGCGGTTTCCTTTCGAGGATTCAAACGGTCGGAAGATACTGGCCGCCTGTTCCTTGGTTAATCCCATCCCGGTGTCTTTTACGCAGATTCGAATGGCATTTTTAGCCGCGTCGTATTGCGTTAAAACGTCAACCTGACCAACCGGCATTACCGCGCAATCGCTATTTTCGTTTTCGAGATTGTCCGAGGCGGCGCTTTCCATTTCATGTTCTTTATCGTCTTCAAAAATATGACTTCCGTCTGCAAAGAGAGATTCTGTTTCAGGAGCCGACGTAAACGTGTTGCTGGAATACGACTCCGGTTCGCCGTAACAAATGGTTTGCGCGGAATCGCAGAGCTTTTGTTTTTCGTTTTCCATCCATTCGACAACGGCGTCGATTGCATTGGTGACCAGATTCAGGACCGCGTGATTAATTGCGTCCGGGTCGAAGAGGGATTCTGGAACGTTCGCGTCGGGATTCCATGTCAGAAGAACGTTGGACCTTGCGGCTCGATCTCTCATCAGTTCGACAACTTCCGCTACGACGCGATTTATGGAATCGCGCGTTAATTCCGGTTTTCGTTCTTTACTGAAAGTCAGCATATCCAGAATCAGAACGGAAATTCGGTTTTGATTTCGTTCGACAATCTTCCATCCTTTTGCAATAAAATTCTCATTATGTTCTTCCAGTCCGCTTTGAATGAGATAACTTCCCCCCTGAATTCCCTGAAGGATATTTTTGATATGATGAGAGAGCGTCGCAACCGTTTGTCCGATAGCGGCGAGCCGTTCGGCCTGAAGCATTCCGCGGTAATATCTCGTATCTTCAACGGCAAGAGCGACATGATGCGCAATCGTAATCATCAACTTGAGATGTTCTTCGCCAAAACGATGATTTTCCTGAGTTACTCCGTCGGAATGCGAAAAAGTATCCAGATAGATAGCGCCAACGATCCCGTATCGCCCTTGAAGCGGTACGCAAATTGCTTCATGGATTCCGACGGAAAGGACGCTTGCCGCTTCATCCCAGCGTTTGTCGTTTTGGGCGTTTGTCGTTAAAACTCCTTCGCGATGTTCCAAAACGTAGTCCAGAATGGTTTTACTGATGATCATTCTTTGCGATTCAAACTTTTTTCGAACTTTCTTGGCGCTTGGAATTAGACGGTTTGTATTACTGTCGAAGAGCAGAATGCAGCCGCGATCCGTATCAATCCATTTGAAAATAAGTTCAAGCAATTCCTGCGCAAGCTGGTCGATATTGGTGCATCGGCTGATCGACCGGGTCATTTCATAGAGCAGATGAAGAAATCCCTGCGCTCTGGAAGTCCATTTTTCTTCTGTTCGCAAATTTTCCGCATGATGCGAAGAGAGAAATTTTTCTCCTTCCTTGTGCGAGATTGTTCGCAGGATTCTATCCTGATCGTCCAAAGTGGACGTCGTGACGTCTACGGAATCCAAACCGACTCCGGACATGGAAAAAGATTCGCTTCCAAGAAAACGCCTGGAAGCGGAATCGTCTCCCAGAATAGAAGCGGAATCGTCTGAAACTTCAAAATCCGATTCCGTTCTTAATGTTTCTAACGGTAAATTTTGCGTATTTTTAGAGTAATTTTTCTGAAGAGTCGAAGGCTTAAGCGAATTTCCCATCTGGTATTCGAAAGATGTCGGGGATTCTAATTTCAGACATGTTCCTCCCGCTTGAATCTGATCGCCGATCTGAAGCTGATATTGCTGAATGGAATGGCCGTTTACGAATGTGCCGTTTAGGCTTTTAAGATCTTCAAGAAGAATTTTTGAAATTTCGCCCGCTTCATTACGTTCAATACGTATTCTGGCATGAAGTCGGGAAACTTCAGTATCTATCAGACAAATTTCGCATTTCCCATCGCGCCCGATTTTGTAAACGTCTCTATCTAAAAGGACTTGCCTTTCCTGATTGTTTCCGCAAATGGTCAAAACTAATTTGTCGGTCATAAAGTATCCTGATCTTTCCAAACACGAAAAGCGTTAAGTATAAAAGTTCCGCTTTTAATAAGGAGGTCTGCATTGCCTGCCAGCTGTTTTTTTCCTTTTCTAATATTCTGTATTTTACCTAATATTTTTAATTTTTTCAAGGGTCTGAGAAGAAACTTCTTAAAATTTTTTAATTATTTCAATTTTTGAGCTTGACTTTTTCAGAAAAAAAGGCTAAATTCATTTTACTTAAAGCGAGAGAAAATTTTACCTGTTAAACGGGTTTCGTCCTAAATCGGTTTTTTAATTCGTCCAATCGCTCCCGGAATAGTTTGCCAATCCACTGCCCCCCTGGGATTTTCAACTATCCGGGAGATTTTTTATGTTTGGCCAACATCGTCTGTCGAGATATTTAATGAAGTTGAATGATCCGATTATCTTAAAAGCGGAATTTTTATTTCGAAGCAACATCCGGGGCCGTCTACCGGAACAAGAGCGACCGTTCCATTGTGCGCAAGAACGATTTGCCGAACGATAGCCAAACCAAGTCCGGAGCCTTCTGAATTTTTAGGATCGCCGAGGCGGTGAATTCGGAAAAAACGCTCAAAAATACGTTCTGAAAGCGGCTGTGGAATGCCGATTCCATAGTCGCGAACGGTAAGAATCGCCTGATTTTCACATTGGGTAAGGAAAATATCAATAGAATCGCTTGCGCTGTATCGAATAGCGTTCGTAATGAGATTTAGGACGGCCTGTTCCAGAAGGTCTTTATTTCCAGAAATTACCGGAGAATGTTCCGGAGAAAAATCACGGGTTAACGTTAGCGCGATTCCCGCCTGCCGCGCGGTATCCTGCGAAAGATTTACGGCGTTCTGAACGACCGTTTCGAGTACGACGGGTTGGAAAGGTACGGAAATATCCCGGTCATGTTCCTGGAGTTTTTCAAGCCGGGTAACTTTCAGAAGGTCTCCGACAAGTCGATTCATTCGTTGCGTTTGCTGTGAAAGTATTTCATGACATCGGGCAAGTTGCGACTTATCATTCCATTCGTCTTCTTCAAGAAGCTGGATGACGGCCATGATTCCGGTCAACGGCGTCTTGATTTCATGCGAAACGTTTGCGATGAATTCCCGACGCAGCTTTTCCTGTTGCTGAACATGGTTGATTTTGAGTCGAAGTTGTTCCGCCATACTGGAAATACTTAACGCCAGTTCCCGTACCGCGCCTTTAGACGGAATGGCGAGAGGCGTTTCCAACTCGCCGGCGGCAATGCGTTCGGCGGATTGCGGGAGCTTATTTAAAGGGCGATAAACCGTTTGAAAAATGTGCCAGGAGAGAACCGCAACAAAAAATCCGCCGCCTGCAATAACGAAAAAGGCGACGAAATCGGCGTGGTGAAGAGCTTTGGAAACGGACGCGTTGGGCGCAGTAAGATAAACGACCATGTTTCTTTCTCTGATTTTGGCAATTGCCGCCGCGAAAACGCACCAGTTTCCGGACTGTTCCTCTTTTCGAACGCAGATCCCCAAACCGTCTTTTCGAGCTTCCGCAATTTCCGGAAGTTCCATATCCATTACGCGAAGATTCGCGTTTTTAGACGCGAGGAGGGCGTTTCCGCGGTCATTGAAAAAAGCGATGGAACGTCCTCCTACGGCAAATGTTTCGCAAAATTCATCCAGAATTTCCCAGTCGTTTGTTTCCAGACGCGGAAGAATGAAATGAAGGATAACGTCCACGTCCTGATTCATTTCGATTCGGGATTCTTCGAGATAGACTTTTTCAAAGTTTATTCTTTGCCGCTGGAGGAGAAATGCGGTTAATCCCAGAAGTCCCGCTAAAAGCAGAGGGAACAAAAGAAGCAGAATATTGCGCTGTTTAATTTTCATAATGCGACTCGCGAACGTCGTTTCAAATCGAATGGCCGTTGGCCGCCGCGGTTCAGTATTTCCATCGGTATCCAATTCCTCGAACGGTTTCGATAAAGATTCCGGCCGTCCCCAATTTCTTTCTTAAATTGGCGATCTGGACGTCGATAGAGCGATCCATGGCGAAATAATCGTCTCCTCGAAGTTGAAAAGCAACGTCTGTTCTGGACCAGACTCTGCCTGGCCGTCGAATGAGGAGGACCAGTAACTCAAATTCGGTATAGGTTAAATTAAGCGGCGCGCCGTTGAAAAACGCGGTTCTTTGCGTCAGGTTGACGGTTACGCCATGACGCGAGAGTATCTCCTCCGCCGCGTCGTCCTTTTTTATTTCTGTTTCCGAAAGAAGCTGAACTTTCGGCTGCGAGGCTATTTTAAGTTCTTTTGTTCTTCGCAGATGAGCGCGGATACGCGCGATAAGCAGTTGATTGTTAAAAGGTTTGGCAACGTAATCAACCGCGCCTGTTTCCAATCCCACGACGACGTCGGATTCTTCGCTTCGCGCGGTAAGCATAACGACGGGGATTTGGGATTTTCCGGGGATATCGCGAATCCTTCGGCAAACCTCCAGACCGTCCATGCCTGGAAGCGATAAATCGAGAAGGATAAGATCAAATTCTTTTTCTTCCAGACGTTTCAAACCGGCCTCGCCGTTTCCGGCTGTCGTGATGAGAAAGCCGCGCGTTTGAAGAAGTATTTCCAGAACTTCTCGGATCGCTTCGTCGTCTTCGATAATTAAAATACGCTCTGTACTCATTATTTCAGCTTGGGGTCCTGACGATTACCATTTCCATTCTTTAGTCAGAAAGACAATCCTTCGCCGTTTCAGATTAATAGAAATGATGGATTGTCTGAATTTACGCAATCTGTTTTTTAATTTGCATTTTTTGTAGTTTAACCAGTCTTTCCATGAAACGTATTTCAGAAGTCTTTGTTCAGTTATAAAATCCTGTTTGCTATGAAATATCTGATACTCGAAACTGCTTCGATTTATATAACTTGTTCTGTGTATTCTCCAGCGAGTCAGAGGCTTGTCGATGAAGAAAAACGGATAACGCGCCAGCTGAGTCCAGAGCCAGTAGTCGAGATGCGAAGGGGCGAACGGCGTAAAATCGCATTTTTCAAGGTGTTCTTTTTGCGCCATTACAACTGAAAACGTCGGGACGACGTTCATTTCAAGAAGCTCTTTGGCTAATAGCGTCGGAAAAGTTAATTTTTTTAATTTGTCGCGAAGTATTAGGAAATAGGAATCTTTTTTTTCATCCTGTTCTCCAAACATTTCCACATTGGAGTAAATTAAAACCGATTCGGGATATTTTTCAGCGATTTCCGCTCGTTCCTGCAGTGAATTCGGCATTAAAATATCGTCGCTTTCCAAAAAAGCAACCCAGGGAAATCGGGCTTTTGAAAGTCCAAGCCGGACCGTTGCCGGTAAACCGTGATTTTTGCCGTCGGGATGAGTAAAAAAACGAATTCGCGAGTCCTGCGCCGCATATTTTTGGATAACTTCTACTGAATTGTCGGAGGAACCGTCGTCGACAACGATCAATTCCCAGTCTGTAAACGTTTGGACCAGAACGCTTTCGATTGCTTCGCCAATAAACGGTTCGTAATTATAGCTGGTTATGATAATCGATATATTCATACGAGCCTTTCCGTATTTCCCCAAAAACGTTTTATAGAAGAAGTATAATAAAATTTTTCGGAAAAAAAAGGGGGGAGAATCAGAAAAAAAGTATTTGAATGAAATATTTTAAGGTTTGGAAGATAAACTGCGGGATAAATTGCAAAGACATGAAAGGTAAATTTTCTTAAATTTTATACTATTTTCAGGTTCTATCCCTTGAATAAATTTTAATAATAGGATAAAATTATATAATTGAATTGGGTGAATTTTTTATTATGTAATTCCCGTGCGTTTCGTGCGGAGATTTATTATGAACAGGTTTTTAAATGATTTAATTTAAAAAGAAAAAACAATTTGAATTCTTTTGGATTTTACGGTTTTTGAAATAAAACAGTATCGTCGTTACCACCCGGGAAACCGGAGATGATTGCTTTGACAACTAAAATCGTGACGTCTTAGGACGTTGCGTAGTTGTCAGGAGAAATTCCTAGTCTTCAGACGCTCCTGTGGTAAGGGGTTATGGAAATTTCTTTTATTTCAGCGCGGCGTCCTAATTTTTTTAGAACGTCCAGGAAAACCTCATTTAAAAATCAGATTTTTATGAAAGGTTTTCCCGATGATTTCTCGTAAGACAGAGATGGACTGGATTTTTTTTCTTGATTTTTTCTTCTTTATTATTTCTTTTTTGATCGCCTCTTTTCTGGTCGTGAAGTTTTCCAAACCCGACGATTCCGGTTACGATGAAGACGCCGTTCCCGTTTCGCGTGAAAAAGACTCAGTTTCTCCCGGTTACTGAAAAATCCATAAAAAGCGGTTGGAATATCCGCGTAAAAAAAGAATGGACTTATGGAAAGCCCATTCTTTATTTTTCAGGAAACCTCAATGTTTCTTTTTATTTCTTAAAGAAGACTTTTTTCAAGTCGTCAAGAGTTTGAACGGCGTTTTTCGGATAATTTGCGAGATTGGGGCCCCAGTAGAGCATGGCGTCCATGTCTTCCACAACGACTTTACTTTCGTCTATCTGAGTCGTATCCAGGCCAAGATACTTTGCCATGAACGGATACATCGCGGCGCGTTTTGTGGCTCCGTAATTATGCGCCTCGTCGGAAATGGCGTATTCGACCCGGTCCTTCGCTCCGTAAAGTTCGTAAATTTTCTGGCAGTAAGGAAATTCAACGTCCGGGACGTTTTTCGTCCAGTCCTGGGTAACGGCGATAATTTTCATGGGTCGCGGAGCCGCCATAGCCGCGATTTCAGCGTTGCATGTGCATCCGTTGAGGATATGAAACGGGACGCCGCTTTCGCAAGGGCAGCCGCCGAAGAAGTGGCTGGAAACCATGACGACGGGTACGGAAACTGTGATTCGCGGGTCAAGAGCCGTGCCGAGGAAGGTTTGCGTTCCTCCGCCGGACTCGCCGGTAATGCCAATGCGCGTTGGGTTGGCGTTAGGAAGCGTAACGAGCCAGTCGATTGAACGGATTGTCTGAAGAGTCTGTATCGTGCCGGAAATCGGATCGTCGTGGGCCGACGGAGGCAGAGGCGTTTCTTCCTGGCGCCATGCGAACATGCTGTAGGTGAAAACGACGGCTCCCATTCGCGCCAGAACGGCCGCGCGGATCTGTTGGTTTTCGTCGAATCTTCCCAGCTTGCCGTGACCGTGCGGACAGAGAATAATTGGGAATTTCCCTTCTTTCAGCGGTTCGTAAAGATTACCGTTGACATAGTATCCGGGAAGAATTTCAAGCGCGACGTTGCGGACGGAATAACCGTCGAAGGAACGCTTTTCTGAAACGTTCGGGTTCAGAATTTCGCGCGGAATCGTTTCGAGATTCAATTTCTTCAGGATGGTAGCTTTTAAAGTTTCCCGGCGCGTATTCCAGGTTGC
>CAZWOV010000003.1:0-28129 GCA_964635645.1 uncultured Planctomycetaceae bacterium
AAATAAACGGCCGTTACCAATACTTTTTTTATTTTTGCGGCGATTTAAAAATTGGAGTCGCAGTCGGCGATTCGCCAACAGGACCGTTTCGCGCACAAAATACGCCGTTGATCGCAGAACGCCCAAACGCCGCGCCGCGCGGAATCCAAATTGATCCGGACGTCTTTCAGGACCCCAAAACCGGAAAATACTATCTTTTCTGGGGCAACAGTTATTTGGCAATGGCGGAACTGAACGACGATATGGTTTCTCTGAAACCGGAGACGCTTCGCGTTTTGAATATTCCGGGTTTCTTTGAGGGAGTTCACGTTTTCTTTCGGAACGGATTTTATTATTTAACCTGGTCCAAAAATGATACGCGCAGCGTAGAGTACCAGCTTCGTTACGCGTATTCGCGCTCTATAGACGGCGACTGGATGATTCCGGACGACAATTTGCTTCTTTATCAACGTCCCGAAGAGCAAATCTTCGGTCCCGGTCATCATTCCGTACTTCAAATTCCGGGTACGGACGAATGGTATGTTTTTTACCATCGGCTCTGCGCACCGTTGAACGAAGGGTCCTGGGATCGGGAATTGTGCCTGGACCGTCTTTATTTTGAAAAAGACGGTTCTCTCCGGAAAATCATTCCGACGCGCGAAGGAGTTACCGAACCGGTTCAACTCCAACGTTAGCCCCGGAAAACGCCTCCAGCAACAATTTACTGGGACCAGGTTATTGGAAATAACGCCGGTTTTTGACGTTCGTAAACTTTCCGGCCTTATTTTCCGTCATCAATCTTACTGTCACTAATCTTGCCGTCATAATCTTAATCTTCCAGAGACGATACCGACGGAAGATTTTTCTTTTTACGACCAGATTCCATCCAAGCGGAAAGAATGACGTACGCGGCAAGTTTATCCCGTCGATTCTTCCTCTGTTTTGGAGTCAACGACGCCGTTCCCATCAGTTCGTCGGCAAATTTTGACGAGTACCTTTCGTCAAAGAAAACAACGGGCAACAGCGTCGTTTCCCAAAGCCATTTTCCGAACTGCCGCGCCTGAACCGATTTTTCACTTTCATCGCCGCTCGGATAAAGCGGAAGGCCCACCACCCACAGAACGACGCGCTCTTCCGCCGCAAGCCGCTTAAAAAACTCCGCGTCCAGTTTCGGACTCCGCCGCGTGTAATTTTCCAACGGACTGGCGACAATCCGGTCGGGATCGCACGCCGCAATTCCAATTCTGACCGTACCGAAGTCGATTCCCGCAACGCGCCCCGTCTGCGGAATATCAAAATCCGGAAGAGCAAAAGACTCTGCAAATTCCTCCCAATTACCCGATTTATCCATTTCCGGCGTTCTCTTTCGAATTTTCTCCATTTTCCTGCTGATCGCTTTTCCTGTCTCTGGTTCCCAGTATGATACGTACTCGTTCTACTTTTCGCTCCGTCGCGTTCAGCACGACGAGAGTGACTCCATCTACAGTTATTGTTTCATCATTTTTTGGAACCCGTCCGAAATAGGTCAGGATAAATCCTCCAATCGTCTCAAAATCTCCCTCCGTCGAAAATTCCGTACCAAGTCGGAGATTAATCTCGTCAATACGGGCTTTCGCCAAAACAACCGCCGTACCGTCCTCTTTATTAAATTTAATTTCTTCAGAAGGAACGTCGTCCGTTTCATCCGCGATCTCGCCAACGATCTCTTCCAGAATGTCCTCAAGCGTCACAATCCCGGAAACGCCTCCAAATTCATCCAGAACAATCGCAAAATGATTCCGCTCTCGCAGAAATTCCTGAAGCAAAACATTGATTTGCTTGGTTTCCGGAATAAAAACGGCCGTACGGAGATTTTTTGCCCACTGATCTTTGTCGTCCTGTTCGGAATTCATTTTCTCAAGAAGATCCTTGCTGAAAAGAACGCCGATAACATCATCCCGGTCCTTGCCAAACACCGGTATTCTGGAAAATTGCGTCTTGTTCACAAAGGCAAGCATTTCGTCCCACGAAGCTTTATCCGAAATACACTGCATTTCGGTTCTCGGAGTCATGATCGTCGATACATGCGCGTCGTCCAGCTGCATAATACGATCAATCATATTGCGAATTTCATCATTAATAAATCCGTCGCGATGTCCTTCCGCAACGACGGACCGCACGTCCTCCTCAAAATCTTCCTCTTCATCAAGCTCCGATTTCGTAACGCCGGCCAGACGCTGAATAATAACCTCAACCAATTGCCCCAACCAACTCAGCGGGAGAGCGAAATACGAAATAAACCGAAATAATCGGAAGAAATAATAGACGATTCGCGTGCCGTAAAGATCGCCCAAAGGACGAGCGACCCAATAACGAGCTGAAACATAAAGAAAAAAATACGGCAAACCCGGCACGACAATATCCGTAAAAAAAGCGAAAGCCGTTTTGGGCATTCCGGAATCCAAAGGACGCAGGATTTCCACAAACGCCAGTATTGGAAGAAAGAAAAGGAGAATACTTCGAAGCATCTCGAAACCGCGCCGAACCGCCACATACTGGTCGATAATCAAGTTAAAGTATTCTTCCCGGGCGCAAAGTCTCTCCAAATCATGCCGCACATACTCATGAAGCGCGCGGCAGGCAATAGAAAGTAAAAAAAGGATAAAACAAAGTAAAAGATAGCAACCGGACATCACGTATCCTCCTCCCCATCCCGGTCATGAAGTCCTTCGGGCGGCTCAATCCCGACGGCGCGAAGACATTCCACTTCCGCCAATCGCATTTCAATCAGCTCCTCTTCACAGTGGTCGTCAAATCCAATCAGATGCAGACAACCGTGAACAACATAAAGAAGCGCTTCTTTTTCAACGTCCCAGTTTCCGCAAACTTTTTCTGATTCCCGTCTGGCAGTATCGACGCTCAGGACAATTTCTCCTTCCAGTTTGGCGGGAGAGTCCGAAAGCGGAAAACTGACGACGTCCGTCGGATAGTCGTGACAAAGGAATCGACGATTAATCTCATGGATCGTTTCGTCATCCACAAGAGCAATACTGATTTCCGCATTTTCAATACTAGCTTTTTTCAAAACGGCGTTTACTGCGTTTCGGATCAAAACCTCTGAAACTTTGAGCGTTTCCTGCTCATTGGCTATTTCTATCTCAATCATTTAATATCAGCCCTAAAATTTCGTAAAACGGACGTTTCGCATTTTAAAATTTACGGAACGGCGTTCGGAATTGGTTTTCTGGACGTTTTTTCTTCCCTGATTCGTTCCGGATACTTGATTCTTCCGTGATGGTAGGAAATCAGTCCCTTAATGATACAGTCTTCAACAATACGCAGTTCGCAAAGCGTGATTCCGCTTTCGTCAAACTGTTCGTCTTCCAGACGTTCCTGAGCCAGCTTTCGAACCAGTCCCTGAATTCGGGCGGGAGTTGGTTCCACCAATGAACGGCAGGCGCTTTCGCAGGCGTCCGCAAGCATCAGAACCACCGCTTCTTTCGTCTGCGGCTTCGGACATGGATAACGAAATGAACTTTCTTCCACATCCGGTATTGAGGGATTCAACGCTCGCAGATTTTTCGCCTGATTGAAAAAATAGGCGACAAGCGTCGAACCGTGATGTTGTTCGATTAAATCGATAATCTGTTGCGGAAGATGATACTGCCGAGCGAGCGCCACGCCATTTTTAACGTGAGCAATGATAATTAATGCGCTCGCCGTCGGCTTCAGCGACAGATGAGGACTGGCCCCTTTTTCAATAATATTTTCCGCATAATAACCAGGTTTGAAGATCTTTCCAATATCGTGATAGTATGCGGCCGTCCGCACGAGCAAACCGTTTGCATGAATAGCGTCCGCGGCATTTTCACCTATCGTTCCAAGCGCGATCGAATGACTGTACGTACTGGGAGCGCGATTCACCAGTTCGTTCAAAAGAGGATTGGAAACGTCGCAAAGTTCCAGAAGGCGCACGTCCGACAGAATTCCAAGCCAACGTTCAAGAATTGGAAGAATACTCTGAATAACCAGTCCGGCCAAAAGGAACGGAAGACAGTTCAAAAACACCTTGTTGAAAATATCTAGATGAAACGGAATACCCATCAAAAGATCCGACGCGCCGAACAAAATAAAAGCGACAACCGCCGCAAGAAGCGAAATCCGGACGAACTGCATTCGGCCGCGAACTCGGTCCAATGGTAAAATCGCGGTCAGCAGAATTCCAAAATCGCAAACCATTTCCATTTGCGACATACCCAAAGTGACGTAAAGGCAAAGCAGATGCATTCCTCCAAACAGAATACCAATCCGCCGCTGATACTGAATCGTCAAAATCTGTCCATAAAGAATAAGCGGAAAGAGATTCATGCTGTGCGGAAGTCCATGAACGCGAGCGCATCGGACGGCGACGGCCAACGCCAGAATAGAAAAACCCAAAATAAAAATCAACCGGCGATATTCGTGAAAAATTCGCGGTTCTTCCATCGCAATATACGCCCAAAGCAGAATCAGGCAAAGGAGAAGGATTAACGCGACCGCTACGCCGCGCGTCAGTTTCTGTTCCCACGTGCGACTTTCAAGCCATCGAGTATTTTCTATCGAAAGCAGCTTAATCATATCCGCCGTAAGGTAGGTTCCTACCAGTGCGTCGTTTTCCACGGGCATCTGAACGATTCGCTGAGAAATCTGGTATTGTTTCTGAACCGGCTCGACGCTTTGACGCGCGTTCTGAATCGCCTGATTTGTCAAAGTAGGATCAAGAAGCAGGTTGGACTTCCAGTTTCGGCAAATACAGTAGTAAATCTGATCGCCGATATCGCTGTTTCCCGCTACGGAACGAATCGCGTCCCGCATTAAAGAATTATCCTCCAGAATAACGGATTTCAAAGGAACGCGCTCTTCTTCCTTTTCAGGATTTTGGGGACTCAAAATTGCAATCTGGACCTGAAGCCCCCGGCCAAGCGGATCTTCTTTCACGTCTGCAATATGCATCAACCCCTTGAGAAAAAATGGCCGTATCGTTTCTTTCAACACGTCGCAAAAATCCGTAAGCGATTTTTCCAGCATAACGGTACTGTTTTCTGCCGTATTTTCATTTTTCTCGCCGGAAAGTTTCGAGGATACGGGATCGTTCTTTTCGCGCTCGGCGCCTTCCGTCAACGGCGTCGCGCTCCCGGCCCCCTCCGCGCCGATGGAAGAACCGGATTCCTGATTTTGAGCGGGAGAATCGGCGTCCGTCTGCGGCGAATTTTCTGAACTCGAATTTTCTGAACTCATCGCCGGTTTTGCGGAATATCGAATTTTCTGCGACCTGTCGGACGGATTACCCGCGGAATTTTCAGTTAAAACCGGAGTCTTTTCAATGATAATTTCCACCGCGTTTTTAATCTTTGAAGTTTTCTCCGGCTTAACCGCGGGGGGTAAATTGGAATCTTGAAGTAAATTTGTCTCGGAATTATCTTTCAAGTCGGTTTTAGGCTCGTTTCCGGGCGCCGCCCCGGATGTTTTTTCAGATTTTACAGAATCGCCGTCTTTTTCTTTGAAACGTTCTGAAACAAGAGCTTTTTCCAGTTCTTTAGGAGGCTCGACCGTCTGATTTTCTCCCTTTCCGGAAGACGGCGCGGCCAAATGAACGCCTTCCGTTTCCTTTGTTTCCTGAACGTCATGGGCCCCCGACTCCGGCGCCGACTCCGCATTGGAAGCGTTAACCGCGGTCTGTTCAACGGCAACGGCTTCGCCCGACGGTAAATCCGCTCCCTCCTTACCGGCTTTTTCAGACGGCGTTCCGCTCGGCGCCCCCGTATTATCGGCAACGGCCCCCGAAGCGGAAAGAGACGTCGCGTTCTGTTTCGTATTTGTATCCTGAACTGGATTTTTTCTTAAAAAACGCCAGATATTTCGAGTTCCAGTTTCAACGCCGGAATCTTCCGAATCTTCAGGAACCATAAACTGTTGCTGAAGTTCAGGCGAAAGTTTGTCAAAAGCGTCCGCCTGCGACGCCTCTTTCAAAATGCGATAGATTTTGCTGATATTTTCATCAAGAATCTCCGTATTTTCACTTCTAACGTAAACATACGGAACACGATTAGCGGCCAGAATCCTCTCCTTTTCAGTTTCGGCGCTGTCGATCGTTTCAAAAGCGACGCGGGCCACAATATCCCGATTAATCGCCATTCCTTCATAATACGGAAAAGGAGGATTCCAAATTCCGAGCAAAAGAACCAGCGCTGTGAATGCCGCAAGAAATATCAAACAACAAAAAATGGAGGATTTTTGTCTCAGTCGAGCCATTGCCAAATGAAGCCGCGTCGGGACATTCGCTATGGACGCCAAACGTTGAGTTCTGGTTTTGGAAGTTCCTGTTGACATATATTTAAATCCTGCTAAAAAAGAAAAGTATCGCGGATTTTCTGTTCATCACGCCTGACTCGACCCGCTTAAGACCTGTTTTCTGATTTTTTCTCTTATTTCACACTGAAAAAAACAGATTTCCCATAAATTTCACTTCTGATTTTGCGGAAGTATTCCTCCGGGAGAAAATTCGTCGGCTTTTCGCCCGAGAATTTGTTAACAGTTCCTGAAATCCATTCTGTTTTTTATTTCCGTTTTCCTATGCGATTCTCTCGTATTAATTTTAAACTCCCGTACCATTTCATCCGCCGCTCGCCGACTCAAAATTACTTTCCGGAGCTTCGTAAGCCTGAATTATTTTCTGCACCAGATCGTGCCGAACGACGTCCGCTTTTCCCATTTCAACAACCGCAACCTTCGGAATTCCACGCAAACGGCGAATCGCATCAACTAAACCGCTGGGAGTATTTCTCGGCAAATCTACCTGAGTGACGTCTCCGGAAATGATGACGCGGGAATTATTCCCCATTCGTGTGAGAAACATTTTCATTTGCGAAATCGTAGTGTTTTGAGCTTCGTCAAGAATAATAAACGCGTCGTTAAGTGTTCTTCCCCTCATGTATGCGAGCGGACTCATTTCAATCAATTCGTCTTCCGTCATTCGTCTCAGAAGCATCGGATCCATCATATCGCGCAACGCGTCGAATATTGGCCGGAGATACGGGTCTATTTTCGCCTTCAGGTCTCCAGGAAGAAAACCTAAATTTTCTCCCGCCTCAACCGCGGGACGAACAAGTACCAGTCTCCTGATTCTCCCTTCTTTCATAGCGGCTACAGCCGCGGCGACGGCAAGATAAGTTTTCCCCGTACCGGCCGGCCCAATCCCAAAAACTACTTCATTTTCAAGAATTGCCTTAACGTATCTCGCCTGCCCGGCGGTTCGCGGACGAAACCGTTTCCCATTCATGACTTCAAAAGGGGGAAAATGTCCAACGACGTCGGCAATCTCGTCTTCCATAAGCTGAGAAAGCAAACATTGAACGTCGTCTTCCGTAACGATTCCTTTTCCGGCGACTTTTTCTTTCATGATACGAAACAGCTCTACGGCAAGGTCTACCGCCTGTTCCGAGCCGTGAAAATAAATTTCATTTCCACGCGACCAGATTCTAACGCCCAATGCGTCGCTGACGCGCCGCTGGTAGCGATCGCGCATTCCAAAAAGCGTTGCAAGCGGAAAATTTTCAGGCAATACCAGTGTTTTTTCAATCATTCAAATTTCCTGCCGACCGACGGCAGCGTTCTCCTTCGTCCATTTTTTTGAACTTTTCCAGTCTGTATATTATACACGGAATTGAAATCGATAAAACCCCCCCTCCCAATTCCATCTTTAAATAAAAAAACGGGAGAAGATCGGCGATTTTACTATCTCAATCTTCTCCCGATTTTTACGGGATGAAAACATTTACGGCAGAATTGCCGCAACGAAAAATTTTCAAACTTCTTTTCTTTTTTTCCTGAAAAACACTGAAATATGGATATTCTTTTTCCGTTTCATCTCCTAATCCTGGGACCGATTTTTCTCTCCATTATTTTTCATGAACCAAAATTACTTACGGATTTCATCATCGGGAGCGGCATGGAATTCTTTTTGTTAATCGGAATATCCATCGGTTTCAGTTCTTTTTTCTGTTTCGTTGAGTAAAAAACCGGATCTGCGACATTCGGCGCGGGCGGAATCTGTTCCGTTTCTGAAAGATTCGGAGACGAAGAGAGCGCCGACGTCTCCGGGACGGTTGCCGGGACGGCCGAAACATTTTCCGGAACGGTTACCGGGACGGCTGGAACATTTTCCGGAACGGTTGCCGCAGGAACGTTTCCCTCTTCTTTCGTCGGAGAAAGTGAAAGCGATTCAATCGAAACCACTTTTTTCACGGGAACGGACTTTTTAATCGTTTTTGCAGGTTCAGCAACCTGGTTTCCTACGGGAGCGGCAACCGTGACCGGAGAAATTCCAAGATTCGGATCATAGGTCGGAATATTTTCGTCCAGATCGATACGATGAACTTCAAGATGAGCGATATTCATCGGCACCACCTCAACGGTCGCTTCACGGCGCTGAACGCTGGAAGGAATTTTTCCTTTCAGTAACGGAAAGTCTCTGAACAAATCCGTTTTTTGTGCGCAAACCAGCATTTCCTGGTAAAACGGTTCCAAGGTCACGTTAAATCCCGTTTCCGCATTCTTAAGTTTCTCGTAAATCGAGGTAATTATTTCCTTTCGGGTTTTCTGATGAATTTCCTGAAGAGCGAGTTCCCAATCCGGTCTCAGCTCCTGCGCGACAGAACTTGAATACTCCAAAACAGGATCGTTCGTCGTTCCGGAAATATTCGCGACAACTTGAACGCCTGGAATGACTTTCTTTTCAAATTGCTTAAAAAGAATCGCCGCTTTTTCCGCATTAGCTTCCGGCATATCAAAAGCCACCCGCTCCATCTCCAACGTAAGATTGCCGCTGAGTTTATCTCCGAAAATCGTCAGAGAAAGAACTACCGTTGCGTTTTGCGCATGACCATGAAGCGGCAGAGACGCGTAATCTCCCCAGACAAACGCTTCGTTAGGAAGCGAAACCCGAGCGGAAACCGTACGCAACGGCAAACCGTCTTTTGATCGGCCTGAAATGGAAACAAACGCATCTTTCAGGTATTCGGCAGGAATCGTATCGGAATCCAGACGAAGCGTCCCATAATACGAAAAACTGTCGTCGTCCGCAATTTGTGAATTCCAATCCGACGCAAAACAGAAATTCTGACCAAACAGTTCAATGTTTCCAGTTGTTTTAAGCGTTTCAGCCGGGCGCCGACTATGCGCCAACATTCCCATTTCCGCCATTTGCGAAAGAGCTGAACTCCAATGAATGGATTCCGCAAGACGCTTCTGAATATCGGTTTTGAAAAGATATTCGTTCAAAACGTCATCCGTCGGCCACGCAAAATGCAGAATATTTGAAAATGCTCTGCCGTCCTGAACGATTTTCTCACGTACCAAAGCCAAATCCGCCGCAACCGCCTGATTCAATTCCATCCAACGATTCTGAACCGCGATTGCTTCCCGGCGTAATTCGCCAATCCGCGTAAGATCTTCAACCACATCCGGACGTTTAGCCTCTTCCGACTTCAGAATCTCCGGATTCCATTTTTCAAGATTCAACTTCATCGTCAGCCGCGTCTGATACGTTTCCATTTCCGAATTGATTCGAGCAACCTCCGCCGAAATCTCCCGATAAACCGGAAGATGTTTTTCTTTCACTTTTTCAAGATAGCAAAGCGATTCCAGAGAATTGTTTTTATCAGCCAGAACCGTCTTAATTTCATCTGAAAAAAGCGGAGCGATCGGCGTCGGACGCCAGGCGTCGCACAACGTCAACGCGCCAAGATTCGGAAATTCCACGCCTTCCAGCGAAGCTGAACGCGTCCGAAGAGAACGGGAAATTCGTGAAACCGGATAAAACGAAAGCGACGTTTTTCGAATTTGGAAATCCTGACTGCGATCACGGTCTGAAACAGCTTCCGCCGCAATAGGGCCAAACGTCATTTCATCCCGGTCATACACGATTTCCGACATATCGCATGTCACCGTCGCAAACGGAACCGCGCGCTGAAACTCATGCAGAACCCTTTTTTCAATCGGATTACGCGTATTCATCAGGAAAAACACAAATCCTACGCCAAATAATAAACCGCAACCGACTTCCGCGCTAAACAAAATTCCACGCCGGATTCGAGACGTCTTTTGGGGAACTTGAATCTTCGCGCTTCCGTCCTTCTCCTCCGTCTCAAGGCATTCCTCTTCGTTTATGTCTGCAAATTCATCCGCAATTTTGACTTCGAAGCGATCGAGCCTCTCCACGGATTCTTCATTTTCTACCGCCGATTCGGAATGAACCGCTTCGGGGACCTCCGACGACGTTTCTTCTGAAATATTTGATTGCGACTGAAGACGACACTGTTTTAACTGGTCCAAAAGTTCTTCGCAACGCAGAATACCGCCGTCAAGAGAATCCGGGGTTCCGTCCTGAAAACCAGATCCGGATTTTTTCTGTTCCTCAACGTATTCTCTCTCCAGAGGCTCGCCGATTTCATCCGTCCGGCGCGACGCAACCGGTTGATCCGGGGAAATATTCCGGCGTTTCTGAACTGCATTAACGCGATTCATCAACGATTGAAGCCGTTTCCCGGGAACTGGAAGTCCAGGAGGACATGCGGACGATAATCGGGAAAGCGGCGCCCCATTCTCCAAACGTCCGATCCCGCCAATACGCGCCGACGGTAAAATCGTTTTCTTTTTACGGGTTCCCAAAGTTTCCTCCTCGCCAAAATTAAAATTGACTGTTTCTTCCGGCTCAACTGCCAAAATCTCTTTCGGCAACGACAGATCTTTACTCTTATTCCCCGACAGAATTCCTGAACTTTTCTGTGACACGGAATTTTTCAATTCGCTGATCAGCGAATCCACTTCACACGAATTCAGGGAATCAATATTCTTGGAAAAGGCGCTTTCGTTGCGTCCTGAACGAGCGTTTCTGTCCATTATCTACCCAGCCGTTTCTATCAAAATGACGAATTTTCGAATTAACTTTGGAAAACCCCAATAGAATAATCGGAATAACCCTTAAATTTTATCGTCTTTTTCTATTGTGAAACTTTAGTTGTTTTCATTTTTCAGAAAAACTTTAGCCAAAGTTTAAAAAAAGTTTATTTTAGGATAATAAATGCACCTGACCAGTATTCCCAATTAAAAATCTCGCTGATGGAATACGCTGTCTCAAAAAAACGCAGAAACGTCCGTCCGGGAATTTTATCTCATGTGAACTCGAACGCCGCGGGAACTCCCAGATTTTCATCTACTTTCCAAAGAAAAACAAACGTCGCTAAAGAATTTCACTCCATATCCGCCATGAAGTATTTCAGAATATCGGCCAGAATCGCCTGCGCCTTCTTAACTCGCCCATCCCCCGTAATTAACCCGGCATTGGGGTAATCATGCGGGCGATAATCCCGGAATACGCACCAATCTACGCCGTAAACAAACGGTTTGGCAAGCAAAACCGGAATAACGTTTGAAGCCCAAAGCGCCTGGTAGCGCATCGTCCAGCCGTTCCAGATCGGCGGATTTGGAATCAGCGCCCTTTTGTCCGGCTCGCATGAACTCGGCACGCGAATCAGAAGATAAAGCGGAACGCCAAAATGAGACCAGCGATCAATCAAACGCGACCAGTCCAGAATCGGTCGGTCATAGGTTGCCAGATTCTGATATCCGACGTTAAACTCCAGTTGAAACCCGGCGATTTTACACTTCGACCGAAGAAGATAATCCGCGCAAACAATCGTCGGATAAATTTTACTTTCTTCATCCTCTACGCCAAATGGAGCCGGAAGAATATTATCCCCCCAGGGCATATCCAAAGACGTCAGCACTTCCGCCGTCGGCTGAAACTCACGAATCCACCCGACGACTTTGACGGTCAACTCCAATTGCTGTAAAAGAGTCAGACCAAGCGCAAAAAAAGAATTCACACGCGATGTGGCGACCCACGTGGAAACTTTTGTTCGATAACGCTTTACCAGAAGTTCAACATGCGCCCGAACCATCGAACATATCGCGTCAAAATCACCGTAAGCATCCGCCAGCGCCTCAGGAAGATGAGCGGGAAAAAAATTCACAATGGGACCTGCGGTAACGCTAAATCCGTTGCTGAAACACCAATCGATCTGTTGATCGTATTTTTCCAAAAGCTCCGGACGCCCTTGAATCCGATTCCAGGGCATTTGAATATTGACATGATTAAAGGTCTGAAAAAACAGCTCCTTAACTTCTTTCTCCAGAAGATTACAGTCAATATGAACCCCAATATATTTTGGCGGAACGGCCTCAATGACGTGAACGGCGGTATCGTCTCCGGAAATATCAAAACCGTCCCTTACGTCCTCGTCGTCCTCTAAATCAGAAAAATGAGAACCGTGAATACCGTCGTTCTCCGCTTCAAGTTCGCGAAGCATCTCGATCACGCTGTCTTCATCAAAAACCGTTTCCTCTTTGGCAATAAGCGGTTCATTCGACGCGGCCAAACCATGCGTTCCGCTGAGTTCATTGGCGGCGTCCGCAGACTGCTTGGCAATCTTTCGAAGAAGCAATACGCGCTCAATGTAACATTTGGCCAGAATCAGCGACGCCTTCGTGCACTGCTGCATCGCGTAATTCGCATACTTATCAACCTCGGCGTCGTATTCCGTTTTCCCATAAGACAATTTAATCGCATGA
Source organism: uncultured Planctomycetaceae bacterium (assembly GCA_964635645.1). Taxonomy (GTDB): domain Bacteria; phylum Planctomycetota; class Planctomycetia; order Pirellulales; family Thermoguttaceae; genus RGIG3701. The sequence goes on from CAZWOV010000003.1 coordinate 12,628, forward strand.
AAAAGATACGTTCCGGCGTCCTGAATTGTTTTCGTAAAATCATCCGGCGGAGTCAATCCCAGAACTTCCCAATCCGCCGCCTGATTTCGAATGGAAATACACAATCCGCGAGTCAATTCAATCGAAAGAAAATAAGGGGTGGAAGAAGGGATCAGAGTACCCGTCGTAAGCATTTTATTGCCAATATTCGGGATGGTCCACGGAATACAGAATCGAAGACAGTCCGTATCGGGACAACAAATACGCAACTCATTTCCGTCAAGTTTTGCCTCCACCGGAAACATGGACCGATCCAACCCAAGAAGATGCACGGTGCGAAGCATCTCGGGCGAAGCAAAATCCCGTGGACAAATGAAACGAATTGTTTCCGAACTGCTACCCATGACGTATCTGTTTTGAAACTGGCGAAAAACAACCGGAACCCAGGCTAAACGCAAACCTTTTCCAACTCCGACGCTGGAAAATTTCAAATTATCCTGATTCCTGCACGGAAGAACTCCTATTACGCCGCGAAATAATTTTCAATAGTCAACCGCGATATTTTTTAAGCGTAAACGCCCGATGATCGAGCGGCATATCGCCCGGAAGCGTTCCGCCAATCTCCGCCCACCGCTCCGCTTTACGCGTCAGAGTGTGAAGTTTTTGTTCCACAAGCAAACGATACTCTTCCAACTCTTCACGTTTCAATCCGTCTGGAACAAATATTTCGTCGTCCAAAACAAAACGAATCCGTGAAAAAGGTTGCGGAATCGCAAAACGATCCCAGGAATTTGCGCGCCAGCAGGGATACGTTCCCAAACCGACGGGAAGAATGGGGAAACCGGTTTTCGACGCCGTATAAATCGTACCGGTCGTCATTCTGCGTCGCGGTCCCTTAGGGCCGTCCGGCGTCATCGTCAAATGCATGCCGTCATTTCCGGCGGACAACAGACTACGAAGAGCTTCCGTTCCGCCGCGCGTCGAGGAACCGCGATACACCGTAAATCCCATATGCCGGGCAAGATGAGTAACAATCTCGGCGTCGCGATGCCGGGATGTGATCGCCGCGAGACGGCAGTGTCCATAATACGCAACCGGAAGCAAAATGTACTCATGCCAGAACGTATAAATAAAAGGCCCGCCGCAGTTCCTGCCTTTCGGATCATGAGAATGATCGCGAAAAAGACAACGACCGTCCCAGCTGGAGGAATAGTGATGAAGCGCAAATGCGCCGAGCAAGCCCGCAAAACGTTCCGGAATGGTTAGTTTCATTACTTCACTCTGATATTCCCGATATCTTTTCGCTAAAGGAAAATCTCGCGGCGCGGCGAAATTTATTCCCAAAGACGAGCGGCCCTATTTATTTCCAGGGAAATTCTCTACCCGTCAAACGTTCAAACGCCTCGATATACTTTGCTCGAGTCTTGGCAATAACGTCTTCCGGAAGTTGCGGCGGTACGCTCTGACGATCCCACTCGGAAGCCAGAAGCCAGTCGCGAACAAACTGCTTATCAAACGATTTTTGCGAACGTCCAACTTCATATTCATCCGCAGGCCAGAAACGAGAACTATCCGGCGTAAGAACTTCATCGACAAGAATAATTTTCCCGTCGCAAACGCCCCATTCAAATTTCGTATCCGCGATAATAATACCGCGTTCCGCCGCATAATCCGCTCCGCGCTGGAAAAGCGAAATACTGCGATCGCGCAACTCAACCGCCGCGTCCGCGCCAATCAGATTGCACATCTCGTCGAACGTCACGTTTTCATCATGCCCCTCTTCCGCCTTCGTCGTCGGAGTAAAAATCGGAGTCTCAAGACGAACGCTTTCCTGAAGTCCGTCGGGAAGCTGGACGCCGCAAATCGTTCGGCTCTTCTGATATTCCTTCCATCCCGAACCGGTCAGACAACCGCGAACGATACACTCAACCGGAAACACCCGCGACTTTTTACAAAGCGTGGAACGGCCCGCAAGATCCGATTTTACCGACGGATCGACGCCGTCAAGACAGGACATTTTCTCAACGTCAACCGTAATCAGATGATTTTCCTCACCCAATCGTTCAAACCAAAACGCGGCAATTTGAGTCAAAACGCGTCCCTTATCCGGAATACCGGAAGGAAGAATCCAGTCAAAAGCGCTGATGCGGTCGGTGCTGACAAGCAACACTTCATCGCCAAAATCGTAAACATCGCGAACCTTGCCGCGACGAACAGGAAAATTAAGCGAGGTCTGGAGAAGGGCTGAATTGGACATAATTAATCTCCAACAACGGAAAATGGTACTGAAAAATATCTTTTCATTTATTATAACGAAAAATTCAGGAAAAAAAAGGGGGGAGCCTGGAAATATATCGTTTCTATTCATCCTCAAAATCAATCGGGAGATTTGGGAAATTTATCCGGAAAGCAGAAACAATACCCGCTGCAAATTCAACGTCCAGAAAACGTTCCTCCGTCCCCCTGTCGCCGTCTCCGAAACTTAATATCTCAAATGTTATTAAAAGAACAAACAAATGGTCGCCGTGCGCGTCATCCTCCCTTAATATGCAAAAAATTTTTTCATTCTTTACCAAAAATTTACAATTTATTAAAAATTTCTAAACATACTTGGCGTATATTAGAGCCAAAGGGACCGGGAAAGCCGTCCCTGAAAAGATAATCTTCATTACCCTAACTTTTTCAACAGGAGTCCAAATTATGTTAAGAAATCCGATTACATTCGCCGCGTCAGGTTTGGCCGTCATCCTCGCTCTTGGGTTTTCCGGCGTTATCCATGCAGACTTCGAGCCGGCCATTTACCGCGCCGCCCAAAAAGGAGATCTGCCAAAAGTTCAACGTTTGCTTGCGCAGGGAGCAAACCTGAATGAAAAAACCGACGACGGCGAAACGCCGCTTCACGGCGCGGCTGAACGCGGCAAAATTGAAGTAATCCGCTTTCTGATCGAAAAAAAAGCCGACGTTAACGCAAAAGATGAAGACGGCCAAACTCCGCTTCACGAGGCGGCAGAAGGAACCAGTCTTGAAGCCGCGCGTCTCCTGGTCGAAAATGGAGCGGACGTAAACGCCGTAAATAACGACAACGAAACTCCTCTTCATTTCGCGGCCGAAGACGGAACGCTCGAAATCGTTCGGTTTCTGGTTGAAAAAGGAGCGGACGTAAACGCCGTAAATAACGACAACGAAACCCCTCTTCATTTCGCGGCCGAAGACGGAACGCTCGAAATCGTTCGGTTTCTGGTTGAAAAAGGAGCGGACGTAAACGCCGTAGACAAAAAAGGAAACGCTCCGGCAGACGCGGCTCGTCAGGAAGGCAGACCCCAAATTGCCGACTGGCTGGACAAGCAATCAAAATAGGCGGCGTTTTTAGAAATATGCCGGTAGAAAAATAATTTTGCCGACGCGCTCTTTCTCTGCTAACGTCTCGCAGAAAAAAATAAAAGCAGGAATTCCAAATAAAATTCCTGCTTTTCAAAGTGGAGGTAAACGGACTCGGACCGATGACCCTCGCGTTGCAAACGCGATGCTCTACCAACTGAGCTATACCCCCTCGATTTTAAATATCCTGAATGAAAAAATCCAACAAAATCTGAATGACTTTCACATTTAAGATTTTTTTATTTTAGCATATTTTTGGATTTTTTCAAGTACCTGCTGTTAAAAATTTTCCAATTTTCTTTCGAAAGTTTACTTTTCCAATCGCTTTACCGTCTTCGTCTATCATCCCCGTCTCGAAAAACGTCTCCTCTCCACGAAAACCAATCTCTACCCAAAACAAAACCGTCGGGCGGGTCTGCTCCGCCAAACGGTTCTTTCAGATAGAAAACAGTCCTCAAGGCCTTTCCAACGCGCGTCCTTTCAGCAGGCCCTTTTCCTGTTTTTCTTCAACTTCCCAAACGCGCTCAAGTCATCCGATAGCTCGAATAACCCTGACTTCCGGCGTTTCAACGGGCGCGGCGGCGCCGTTCTTTTTCGGCGTTTCAACGGGCGCGGCGACGTTCTTTTTCGGCGTTTCAACGGACGCGGCGGCGCCGTTCTTTTCCGGCGTTTCAACGGGCGCGGCAGCGCCGTTCTTTTCCGGCGCTTTAACGGGCGCGGCGGCGTCATTCTTTTCCGTTTCTTCAACTCGAACAAGTTTCAAGGCTTTGCTGGAAGCGCGGCGCTCTCCAATAAAACCCCGCTGACTCGCGGCGATAAAGTCGGCGTAAATCGCGGCCATTCCTTCGGAAAAATGTTCTCTCATCACAGCTTCATTCTCTCTCATAGTGCGTTTCTCTTCATAGAGAAGACGATAGGCTTCGCGAATGAGTTTAATTTCCGAACCTGGCACTCCCGCGCGTCTCAATCCAACGAGATTCACTCCGACGACCAGCGACGTCGCGCCGTCCACGTTCACAAAAGGCGGCACGTCCTGAACAATGTGCGAATTTCCGCCGACCATGGCAAAAGTTCCGATCTGGCAGTACTGATGAATCGCAACGCCGCCTGAGATGTTCGCGCGGTCTCCGACATGAACATGCCCGCCGAGGAGCGCGTTATTCGTAATAATGACGTGACTCCCAATAACGCAATCGTGCGCGACATGCGCGTTCACCATAATAAAATTTTCATCGCCAATAATCGTACTCTTCTCCGGATACATGGCGCAATGAACCGTACAGTTTTCCCGGAACGTATTTCCATTTCCTATACATACTCCGCCGTATTCGCCGTGAGAACAGATATGCTGCGGCTTACCGCCAAGAACTACCCCCTCGTGAATAATATTATTTTCTCCGAGAACAACGCCGGTTTTTATCGAAACGCGGGGCATCAGAACGCATCCTGCGCCAATGGTAACGCCCGATTCGATGATACAGAACGGACCAATCTGAACGTCGTCTGCAATTTTGGCTTCGTCACTAATTATTGCTGTTGGGTGTGCTTTCACTGGAATTTCCTTTGCGGCAGTCTGCGCGCCTTTGATAACTGAACTTCTCCCGGAAGATCTCCTCCTGATTTCCAACCGTCGGAAGCTGAAATTTTGCCGTTTCGTCTCCGGGATTTATTTCCTGCGACAAATCCTTTCAACGTACTCGCCCAAAGTTCAAGTACCGCGATAAACGGCTTTTAATACTAGTTTAATCTTTTTTTTAAATTTTGGCAATGCAGGTTAAGCCAAAAAAACAAAATGTTTCAAAAAAATTTAAAATTTCCTTCTAAACATTTCCTATCAGGAAACATAGATAAACAGCACAATCTCTTCCTTATCAAAAATTTCTTATCATTTTCTCTATTTTAAGAAATAATTCAAGCCCCCCTTATTCAAAAGTTTAAAAACATTTCAAAAATTTCCGACTTATTTTCAAATTTACCGGTTGAGTAAAATTTACGCGAAGAAAAAGAACTTTTTTATTCTTTTTCTTTGAGGCAGTGGTTTTCAAGCGGATGTTTTCATGATATAATAAATGAAATCTATTTACAGAAAGAGGTATTTCAATGAGTGATTTGGTAAAAGAAACGCGATTCGACGAAGCGATCGCTCTTAAAGAAAACGGCGACGTAATTCAGGCCGTGGAACTTCTGGAAGCGCTCTGCCAGGATTTTCCCGATTACGCATTGCCGCACGCGGCGCTGAGTATGATCTACTGCCGTCTCGACAAATTTGAAGAATCGCTGAATCATGCCGAATTGGTCTGCGAACTGGAACCGGAAGATCCCTTCAGTTTCACCGCGTTAAGCGCATTAGCCATTAAATCCGGAAATCACGCGGCCGCAGAGGAAGCGCTCCACAAAGCGCAACTGGCGCAGTTGCGTTATTTTCATTCACAGGCCCAGGAAAGCAAACCGGCGGCCGACCAGGCAGACGCAACCGCCGACGCTGAAAAATAACGGACGCCGACGGCATAAATAATTAAAAAAGAAATATTCGGAGAAAAAAATGAGCGAAGTCATTGCGGTTCGGTGTCACAATTGCCGCGTCGGCATGAAAATTAAGCCGGAATACGCTGGTAAATTGCGCAAATGTCCTAAATGCGGCACGATCTTCGAAGTTCCATATCAGGACGGAGAAACAAAAGTTCCGTCTCCGGAAATACTCGCAAAACTGAAATCCCAGGAAACGTTGAAGCAACAATCCGAAACCGCCGCGCATTCGGCGGCGGCAAACGGGATTCAGCCCCATATTTCTTCCACGGAGTCCGCAACGTCGGCGGCCCCCCCAACAACGCCGTCGATTTCGTTCGGTTTTTCGGGAAATTCCGAAGCCTCCGCTCCCGGTTTCAATACGACCTGGGATCAGAGTTCAGAAAACGTCATTCATCCGGTTGAACGTCCGAAACGTCTTGAACCTCGTTTTCGTTACCTGATTCTGGACTCGGAACGATTGCTTGCCGTCTGGCAACTGGAAAACGGCTGGCAAATCAACGACGGCAGCCGACTCGTTTCCGCCAAACGTAACGCGCAGCTCATTCCTAAACAGGGAGATTTCCGTTTCATTGAACTTCAGCTCGGTACGGTTAATGAAGAATTCCTGATTACCAAACTGCGTATTTTCCAGTTAGCCCGACAGTATTCAATATCCAAGATTGCGTTGGATGAAAACGACGTACTCTCGACGATCACAGGGGCGGCGAGTCTGACGCGCAGTCAAAAAAACGCTCTGTTTCAGGGATTAAAAAAATACTTCATGCGTTCCGTTTGGGCAGATTCGCCGGCCGTCTACGATTTTCTTCTGAATGAAGATTTCCACAGCAGCGAAATCGGTTGATTACAGTACGCCCGGCAGACTCAATTCCTGCCGCGACGTTTCATTTCCTATTGAAAGGATTCCCCATGCTGACCGTTCCCGTTTCTTTGTCGGCCAATCCATATGAAATCGTTATTTCACACGATTTTTTTCCTGAATTTGGTAAATATTTCCATAAATGGACGAATGGAGCGCGCCGCGCCGTCGTCGTTTCCGACACGAACATTGAACCGCTTTACGCACTAAAAACAGCGGAAATCCTCGCGGAATCCGGAGTAGAAAACGACCTCTGCATTGTGGAAGCAGGCGAAGAAAGCAAATGCGTCGAAGTTGCTCAGATGCTTTGGGAACGTCTTATCGAATGCGGAACAGATCGAAAAACGGTTGTCGTCGCGGTTGGAGGCGGCGTAGTTGGAGATTTAGCCGGTTTTGTCGCGGCAACGCTTAACCGCGGAATCCCTTTCATTCAGGTTCCCACCACTCTTCTGGCGCAGGTAGACAGTTCCGTCGGCGGAAAAACCGGAATCAACATACCGCAGGGAAAAAACCTCGTCGGAGCTTTCTGGCAGCCTAAAGGCGTGTTCATGGACATGGCCGTTCTGCGTACGCTTGACGACCGTCAATATCGAGCGGGAATGGCGGAAGTAGTGAAATACGCCGTCATCATGGACGCTGATTTCTTTAAATTTCTGGAAGAAAACGTCCAAAAGATCAATTCACGCGACGAAGAAATACTCGCTCAAATTATCGCGCGGTGCTGCTCGTTGAAAGCGGAAGTCGTCCTCGAAGACGAACGCGAAATAAGCGGTCGTCGGGCAATCCTCAATTACGGACACACATTTGGACACGTCGTGGAAAAGCTGGGGGGATTTGGAGTATGGCTTCATGGAGAAGGCGTTGGAATTGGAATGGCTTTTGCGGCCGAACTTGCTCTAAAAATCGATCCTGAAAACAACGAACTCAAAACGCTTCAAAAACGCCAGAACGCTTTGCTGGAAGCTCTGCATATTCCAATTCAAATTCCTGATTTCCCGCGCGATGAAATTTTAAACACCATGCTCCATGACAAAAAAACGGAAAACGGCGCCATCCGGTTCGTTCTCCCCAATCGCCTTGGCGAATGCGTCATGAAAACGATCTGGGGAATCGAAAATTTCATCTAAAAAATCCCCCAAATTATTCCGCAATAAAAATTTTGAACGTTCTTTAAAACAAACGGGGAGTTCCACTCCCCGCCGCTCGTCAGGCCGTTGCTGAAAAACTTCCTAAATTTCAAAATTTTTATTCAAGAAATCTTTCCAGATTCCCTCCCATTCAATATCCGAAAGTTCCGCGTTCCTTTCGATTGACAAAGGCGATTCGTCCGTTTCCTCAGTTTCCTCCGCGTCGTCCGCCGCCCCAACGGCAACCGAAGAAGGAATAACGTTCTCCGTCTCATCCATAAAAGCCGATAGCGATGCGGCGTTCAATTCTTCCGCTTCTCTCAAGCCAACGGGAACCAACGCAGTCCAATCCGTCCAAGCCGTATTTCCATTCATTCCACAGAAAGGAACGGCGGATTTTCCAGTAACCGAAAATTCAACTTGCGCCGGTTCATTTATCTCGTTCCCCAGATTGAAAGAATTCCCGGACGTAACTTCAATCGCCGAAAACGCCCCGGATTCCATTCCGCAAAGATTGGCGACCGCAGTATCTTCCCATTTTCCAGTAAAGTCAAAACTGAGCGACGTATCTCTACTCTTGCCGTAATTTTTAGCAAAGAGAACCAGGTCCAGAATTTCCACGATTCCGTTCGCGTCAAAATCACAGAAAGCGGCCCAATTCGATTCCGAATTATTTTTTCCCCAATTTTGAGCCAAAATGGTAAGATCCTCAATTCCGATACTTCCGTCGTCGTTCAAGTCGTATGGAACAGGATAAATATTGGGCAAAACGCCCGTCGTATCTTCCGTCTGAATAACAACCTCATTCAAATCCGTCGTCTGGATCGAATCCACGACAAATTTCCAACCGGCCGTCTTTGAAACAATCGCGCCGTCTTCAAGTTCAAGTTTCACTCCGGAGTTTACCCCGCCGGCCGGCTTAAAACAAATACTTGCGATCAGGGCGGCGGAACTTACGTCGCCGTTTTCGTCGGCGCGGCCAATTTTTGCCCCCGATTTCGCAACCGCTTCAATACGAAGAATATTTTCCTCATTTTCAACCGTAGAAACCGTCGCATATTCAAAATTATCGTTATCCCAGAGAACCGTAAACTCGCCGTTTTCTAAGGGAGTAAAGAGTTCCGGATCATAGGTGAACAACGCCGAATACGTCTTAATCCCGTTTTCTTCATCGGTGGAAAAAATATTTCCCCAAATCTCAACCCACACTTCATTCCATTCGTGGAACTGCGAATCATTTTTCGGCGCGGCGTCTTCCGCAACAACGCCGTTGACGATAGAAGAAGTTTTTCGAAGCGTGATCTTCGACTGCGCGGAAACCTGCAAATTTACGTTAAAATCCTTTGCAATAGATTCGTTTCCATCGATAATCTGCGTATTGGCAAAGGGTATTCCCGAATCGGTCGTCAAACCTTCCACATTAAGGACCGTTTTCAACGTATCGCCGGTTTTAACGCAATACTCTGCATTTGAGGTCGTCCAGGTTAAAATTCCATTTTCAAAAATAAACTTCCCGTCGGGAGCATCCAGCAAATCCACGCTGCTGTTGCCGCGAATTCGTGTCAGCGTCGCAAGTTCTCGCCAATTCGTTTCTTCAGGAATCGCGACATTCTCATCGAAAGTCCAGCTAATTACGGTCAATTCGCCGCCGGGTTCCTCATCTGCATTAAGACGGACCGAAATATTCACGTCGTTAAACCGGAACGGTATTTCCGCAATTCCGTTTTCATCCGTCCCCTCTATTTCCAAAAGCCCGTTCTTGGCTGAACGAAAATCCCGCGTATCCAAAATAAAATACGGCTCAAGAGATTCGTATTTCACGCCGGAAAAATAAAAAGTAACGGAATTACCATCCTGGGAAATTTCAAATCGTTCCGCAGAAATTTCTTCTTTGCCATTAAAAACCTTTACGCTTTCCCTTGAAATACGTCCTGCCGTAAGAGTTTCGTCAAACGTCAGGGTCAAGGATTCCGGAACGTTTTCCAGCCGCTCGTCGACGCCCGACGCGCCGTCTGAAGTTTGAACAGTCTTTCCCGTCAGGCGCAGCGGATCGTCAGAAAAACTGGCTCCCGCCGCAGACATTACGTAATCGCACCCTTCCAGAACCGTATCTTTTAAAGCAACCTTCAGGAAGTATTCGGTATTTTCCGTCAATCCGAAGAATGTGAAAGTCCCGTTTTCCTCCGTTCCTGTTATTTGATTTCCAGACGAATCAATCAAAAAGGCATTTAAAAGCCCTTCTTTTCCATTTTCCGCCCAAAATGTTACCTGAATTTGAGAATTACGAGCGGTTAAGCGATAAAAATCCGACTGAGCGTCCAAAACATAAACGACGCCGGAATCAACGCCGGAAACCTCCTGATTCGGAACTCCCAGGAAATAAACGCCGTTTACTGCCGCTGAAACGCCAATCGCGGAATAAACAGAACCGCCGTCCGTATTGGAAATCGTTCTCCTATCCTTTATTTCCCAGGCGCCATTTGTTTTTTTTGAAAGAACATAAAGCGTATGCCGCTGTTTTGAATCCAAAGTACTCAACGTCAACAACCCATCCGTCATATTCATTGACATTGACGTATTTTTTTGTTCCATACCTTCAAGAACGGTACGATTGGATTCTCCATCCGTTAAAATAGACGGCGAATAAATCACGGTCTGACCGTTTTTATCAAAAGCCATTGCCGCCCAGCTTCCATTTTCTTCCGCAATAGAGCAACCGAGAAGAATATCGGATTCCTGACTGGTCTCAATCTTAATCTGAGACCAGAACCCCAAATCGCCGGAACGTTTCAAATAAAACACGGCGCCGTTGGTTTGTTTTGTCTGTTCCTTCCCATCCAACGTCAATTTAACGCTTTCCAATTGAGGCGCGCCAATCGCAATCCACTCCTCGTTTACCGCAACGGAATATCCGAAGAAAGCGTTTTCACCCGTTTGTCCCATTTCTCCTAATTGAAGAAAATTCCACTCGTACTCCGTTTCTCCTAATTTGAAAATGAAAACGCCGGCATTCGAATAATAATTCGATCCAACGACAAGCATTCCGTCCGAATAATCCATAACATATCCGAAACCGGAATAGCCGCTGAAAGGATTCGTCACTTTTTTCGTCATGGTAAAGGAGCCGTCGTCGTTCCATTCGAAGAAATAAATCGCTCCCTGCGTTCCGTCGGCATTCAGGACGTCGGGAGCCGACGCTACCAGCGTTTTTCCATCAAGAACAAGCGAAGCCCCAAAAGATGCGTTCGCAATATCGCCGCTGAAGAGTTCCGTAACGACGCGATACTCAATCCCATCAAATTCGTAAACGACGACTTTTCCAGTATTTTCACCTTTTTCAGAATCGCCGGGAATTCCCACAAACAAAAAACGCCCTTCCGCGGCAATCGAGCTTCCAGAAAACGCTCCCGAAGTACTCGACGGACGTAAAACGGAAACCTCCGTAGAGACGTGCCCCACGGCTGAAACGGTATTTCCAAGAGAAACCGCATTTTCTAAAGAACCGTTCGTTACGCCGTTAAAAACCGCGTTCTCTGTAACGACAAGACGATATTCGGTCAAAGCGTCGAGCGTTCTGCCGGAACAACCTACTTCCAAAATAAATTCGCCGGAAGAAGAAAGGTTAACGACGTTGGAAATCCACGCCTCCATGGAGTCCAGGGGACCCGTCGATTCCGCAACAAGCCGGTTTCCGGACTTTTCATAAAGTTTCAACGTCAGAACCGCGTCGCTTTGACTGCATTCTGTCAAAGCCGTTGAAATGGAAGTCCCGCTACTTGCGTAGAAAGAATAGCGATCCGTCTGACCAGAAGATATTTTCCCGGAAACGCTCGTCTGACGAATGGGTTTCCCATCGTTCTGATCCGCAGAAACAAGTTCAGTAAACGTAAGCTCCGCCGTACTTTCAGACGATTCCGCAAATGAATTTTTCAGAACCTCAAAATTGAAAACGGCTCCGTCGATTACGCCTTCCGCAACGGCAACCGTCAGAATGCCATCCTGCCAGACCGCCGTAAAATTTCCGGAATAACCTTCGGGATATTTTATAGTAATCGGAGCGTCGGAAACCAATGGAATCTTAATTGCTTTTCCAGCCGAAACAAAGCCCTGAATTTCAGCTTTCTGCGCAAACGAACCATCCAGCGTTGCGCGTTGCCAATTCAAATCCTCGACTGAAATAGAAACCGTTTCTACCGTAAAGGTCTCCGTTTTTCCAATTTCCGTTACGTTGCCGTTCTGATCCACAATTGAATTTACTGAAAAGACGTAACGGTCCGGCTCAAAATTCCCATCGAACGCAAAGGTCCAGACTTTTCCGTCTTCACTTTTCGTAATCACGGTTCCGTTCCGATAACCCGAAAGTTCGCCGCGAAGTTCAAACGCAACGCTGACCGTCGTTTCAGAAAACGTCGCGGTAATCCGTCCAGTTTCACGATTAACGTCGATCGACTCGATTGCCGCGGGGACCGTATCTACCGTAAACGACGCTCCGTTCAGTTCAAAAGTCTCGCCCGACAGAGATTTGAGCGTATCCGCTAAATCCAACGTCCACTTTCCGTCGGTCAGTTTTTCAGAAAAGATGAACTCCACAGTCGCGCCGTCCGTTACTTTGAACGTTGACGCGGTCAACGTTTTCGTTCCGCAACGAACGGACAACCGGTCGGGATTCAGAGTAGAAATATCCACATTTTCAGAAAACTTCAGCGTCAGCGACGAGACGTTTTCAAGAACTGCGCCGTTATCCGTCGGCAAATTCAATTTCGCCTCCGGAGATTTTTTTAGAGTTCCGGACGCGCTCAAAACATATCGTTGACGGGATTCCTTCGCCAGGTACGTTGGGAATACCTGAATCCGATACGTTTCGCCAACTTTCATTTCTGCGGCCTGAACGCTCTCGCCGTTCGAATTCAGGAAGTAAATTTCTCCCGAAAAATCGGTTCCATCCGCATTTCGAATCTGAATCGTTTCTTCTGTCGGAATTTCATCAAAAGAAATCCAATACGTATCGCAGTCAAAGTTTGAATCCCAGTGGAAAAGGTAAGCGGTCCCATTTTCAAACAGCTGAGGGCAGGCGGCCACCCCCCCCTTTTCACTGCACGACGAAGAATAGGCGGGAACCGTCCCCTGCGAAACCGCCGTCTGAACCCAGGTCCCCAGGACAAGCTGATATTCTACCCAATAACAATTTCCGGTGGAATCCTGAACCGACAAAAAGAGCATTTCTCCCGATTCGCTCGCAGAAAACGACAGAATCCCCAAACCCGTCTCCTCGATCGTGGAAACGGTCAGAGTTTTTAATTCCGACGAATCCTCGCCGCAATAAACGGTTCCGGAACTTCCAGTAAAGAAAACCTTACCGTTTCGAATCTGAAGATTTGAATTGAAAAGTATCTCCTGACAAATCGTTTGGGATGATTCGACCCAGACAGATCCTTCTTTTCGCCAGATCGAAATCAACGTTCCCGATTGGTCCGAATTGGACGCAAGTCCGGTTATCGCCAACATTCCGTCTTCAAGGGCGACGTCCAAACCGAAATCCGTGAAACGTCCCGACCAGGACGACGTAATCTGTTGCGCGCATTTCCAGCCGTCCGACTCTCGCGAATAAATAAAAACGTACCCTTGATTCGGAATTTCCGCGTTCTCATAATTCCCCGCCCGCGCGGAAACCGCCAAAGTATTTCCTTCAAGCGCAAGAGAAATACCAAAAAGACTATTTTCCTGATGCGAAATTAAATCGGGAACTTCGAGAATCTGAATTTTAGAAAGTCTGCCGTCTGAAAGCTCAAAAATATCAACGCTCCCATTATGTCCGACGGCCAATACGTTCCCATCTAACGCAAGCGCGGAAACGCCGCCCGCCTCGTAAACGGATTTCTGAATCCATTGACCGCCTTCCTGGGCGAAAACCACAACATAATCGGATCCCGCGACGACTGCGTTCATACCGGAAACGACGGTTTTCTGACCAAATGTTTTATGCTGTTCCGCCGAAAGAGTAATAGCGACGGACTCAGCCTGAAAACCGTTCGTACCTGAAATATCGCCTACGATCGGCAACTCCTGAATCTGATTTCCCGCCTCTTTCCAGTCCGATTCCCAAACCGCATTCTTCAAAGCGGAAAGTTCAAATTTGACGGCGCGTTCGGTTTCATTCTTAATCTTGAGAACATACTCCACGGAACTTTCCGAATCATTTTTAAGATTCAAAATTTTCTGACCGTTTTCAGAAATTCCCCAAACGGCCCCTTCGGCAATTTGCGATTTTCCTTTCCAAAGACTCATCCCAAGAAGATTTCCAATACTGTCCGTCAGAACAAAATTTACCGTCTCCCCCGCTCCTACCGTAACCGTCAGTTCCTTTTCGCGTCCCGCTCCCAACGTCCCGGCAAGATTTGCTTCTTCAATCGTTAAATTATCGTTCAAAGACGAAAATGTCAGCGCGTTCGTCGTTTCTGCCGTCAACTCCGCGCCAAGAACAGCTTCAATCGTAACCGTTCCCGGCCTGGAAGCGCGAACGTTCAAAACATAAACTTCGCTCGCTTCGTCGAATACCGGTTCTGAAACGCTCCAGACCAATCCTTCCGTCTCTGAGGAAACAATATAGTCCAGCGTTGTTCCCTTTTTCGCCGGAATTTTCACCAGATACTCTTCTTCGCTTGAATTTACCGTCAACGCCAACGTTCCACGCCAAATATCCGTTCCGTCGGCGCAGACTTTTTCCATTTCCAGCGTCTCGCCGCCGGAATAGAGAACCGTCGTTCGAAATTCAGAAACCTCGCTCCCGGAAACGGTTTTCAATCCACCGACAATCAATTCGTATTCACTGGATGAGAATGCGTCCGGAACGCTCCAAACGACTTTATTGCCATCCAAAACGCCCTGAATCGCCAACTCTTTTCCTCCCAACGTCGCTTTCGCTGTTTCGAGAGACGAAATCAGAATCTGCTGCGCGTATTCCACGACGATCATTCCGGAATCCCAATCCGCCAGATAAAGTTCTCCGACGGTTTTCACGTTTCCATAAATACCGGAAACCACGCGCAAAGAATAATTCGTATCCGCGGAATCCAGCGAATAAATGGCAATTCGGTACTCGCCCGTCTGTTTCGGAGTAAACGTGAAATGAAGCCCATCTTCGTCAAACAATCGCGTCGGCTGAACGTTTGAACCGTCGGGAGCCGTAATCAGAAAAATCAAATCGCTTGTTTCTGAAAGACCGTCCGCTTCCAAAAGAAAAGAAACGTCCTGCGAAACGTCCGTCACATTCAGCTCCCAACGGTCCGCGTCGACAAAATCCGTAATGGAATAAAAAGTTTTTCGAAGCGGATCCAGAACGTCCAGACGGTTTTGATTCAAAATCACCGTATGACCCAGGGAAAGATCGGCGTCATGCTGAATGGAATGCGTCAGAATCCACGGTTTCTCCGCATTCTCGGAGCGCGAATAAATTCGAACGATACCATTATTTTCCATATCGGCATTCACTGCCGTCTGAGAACCTATCGCCAACTGCCCTTCCGTAAGCGAAAGAGAGGAACCCCAATTCAGAATAAACCGCGCGTCGTCTCCGTCTTCATCCGCCCCGATAGTCTGTTCCAAACGCCAGTCGGTTCCATTACGAACATAAACG
>CAZWOV010000004.1:0-11620 GCA_964635645.1 uncultured Planctomycetaceae bacterium
CCATGTTGAGGAATTGGGCAGGGCGTTTTCTGAGGTCTTTACGCCTGTTGTGCGGCTTCATTTTGCAAAATCCGACGGTACGAATTTGAATATTGAAAAAAGTCTTACGAATCCGGTTAATCAGGAGATCTTTTTGCGAACTCCGGAAAATATTATTTCGCCGCGCTTAACTCCGGAGGTTGCCCAGATCGTAAATAAGATGTTTTCAATTCCTCATGAAACCCTCAAGAATCATGCCGATTGGGGATTGGGGATCGTGACTGGAAATAACGCGCGGTGGCTTCGGCAAATTACGGATTCTTCTCCTGACGTTATTCGAAAAAGCGTCGTCTTAATTCAGGAAAACGTTTCAAACGCCGATTGCGAATTGCGTCTGCGGAAAGGCTTCAAAAGGAAAGACGATATTGACGGTTCCTCTTTCTGGGAACCTGTTATTCGCGGTAGAGACATTGAACCATATCGCGTTCGTCAACCGGAGTCGGAAATTAATTTTCGTCCGGAGCTTTTTCAGCAAACGCTTTCTGAAAGTCGGTATCGAGTTCCGGAGAAAATCGTTTATCGTTTTATTTCTGCCTATCCGGTTTTTGCTTTGGATACGGAAAAACGCTTAACTCTCAACAGCGCTAATTTCCTTGTTCCTCGGATTCCGGGAATATCGGTGAAAGTTGCGCTTGCGTTTCTCAATTCCGAAGCGTTTCGTTTTTTGTTCCGCACCATTTTTTTTACCCGTAAGGTTCTGCGCGGAGATCTGGAAATCCTCCCTTTTCCTAAAATTTCCGAAAAAATATCAGAAAACCTCGAAATTTTAGTGGGAAACATATTTTCAGAAAAAGCGGTTTGTGATAAAATAAACGAGATAGTGTTTTCAGCTTTTACTCTGAACCTCGCGGAAATTCAAACAGTCCGCCGAAGTCTGGAGTCTGTATCTGAACGTAGTTAAAGAAAGGTTTCATATGTCATATCAGGTCTATATTAATGGAAAGTACTTTGCAAAAGAAGAAGCGAAAATCAGCGTTTTCGATCATGGTCTTCTTTACGGCGACGGTATTTTTGAAGGAATGCGCGCATACTCCGGCAAAGTCTTCCGTCATAAAGAGCACATGGACCGTCTCTGGAATTCTGCGCGGGCCATCGCTCTGGAAATTCCCATGACGAAAGAGGAAATGATGAAGGCGGTTGACGATACGCTTGAACTTAACGGTCTGAAAGATGCGTATATTCGTCTGGTAGTTACCCGCGGCGCCGGAAATCTTGGGTTGAATCCTTTCAATTGTTCAAATCCAAGCGTGATTATTATTACGGATAAAATTGCGCTTTATCCGCAGTCTCTTTATGAAAACGGTATGGAGATTGTTACCGCCAGTACGGTTCGCGTTCCCGCCGCGGCATTGAGTCCGCGTATTAAATCGCTTAATTATCTGAATAATATCATGGCCAAACTTGAAGCGAAATGCGCCGGATGTGAAGAAGCTCTTCTGTTGAATACCAAAGGCGAGATTGCCGAATGCACGGGCGATAATATCTTTATGATTAAAAATAACGTGGTCTACACTCCGCCGGTTGACGCGGGAATTCTTGAAGGAGTTACGCGCAATTCCGTGATCCAATTGGCGCGGGAACTTGGATTTGACGTTCAGGAGATTACTCGCACGCGCTACGATCTCTACATTTCGGACGAATGTTTCCTTACCGGATCTGCGGCAGAGCTGATTCCGGTCGTGAAGGTGGATGGACGTCCTGTCGGCGATGGGAAAGTTGGGCCGATTACCAAGACGCTCATTACCCATTTCCGGGACATGATCGTGCGTTAAGAGTTCCGACTTTTTTAACGCCTTGCGGAACATGAAATTTGATTTGATTCGATTTGATTTGAAATCAAATGATTTTAAATGATTTCAATTGAACAAACTGCCGTCGGTGCGAACGCAGACGGCAGTTTTTGTTGAATGAATCCCGTTTGGGAATGTTCCGGTGATTTTTGCGCATTGACTTCTTCCGGGACGCGCGTTCAGAAAAGGCCGTGAAGCGGTTTTCCCGGTCCCGCAAGTTCCTCTATTTTACGAGTGACTTCGGGATCTTCTTCAAGTTCCGGCGCATGAAAACTTTTTTGGCGCGCGTCTATCAGGAGCGAACCTTCAAATCCAAAATGCCGGTTTTTAAGAGTCGGCTCAATTCCTGAAATATCTCGGGCCGGGTCGCTTTTCGTGAACGTGGTCCAGAGAAAATCACGAGTGGAATTTGTTGCGCGTTGAACGTTATCGACGAGAACAATGAGAGGAAAATCGTTTATCGGCGATTGGCGGTTAAAAGCCGCGCAGAACTGTTCCGCAAGCCGGTTGGCGTCGCGTTTGGTTCCATCGTCATTCCAAGGGGGCGCTTCAAGAACGAGAATTCCCGGTAAAATAACCGCGGGATTTCGGATTCCGAGATTTTTGGGGAGAGCAAGCAATTTTTCTGCCGTTACCTCCAAATTTTCCGTAGTTTCGGAAAAAAACGCCGAGTGATTTCGAGCAAAATCTTGCAGAGAGCGCGGAAGTTTTCGCCGGGGAGGTCCCGCCGCCGCGACGACGATTTTCGAACCGCGATTTAATCCGTCGCCGGAGTAATCAAGCGTGTCTATTGTCGTACCCGTCTGGAAATGAAGATCTGTGCGCCAGTCCGCTCGTTCAAGGATATGCCGAAAGAAACGCGGAACGTCGCGAATGTCGAGATTCGGATCGTCTTCACCAGCTGCAATGAGGAGATATTTGGCAAGGGAAAGTTGACCAGCTCCCAAAATTGCGTTGGAAAGAGTCAGAAGTTCCATTGGACGTCGTGGATTTTGATACGGCGCGTACCGTTCGGAACCGATTGCCAGTAAAAGAGGATGAACGCCGCAGTCGTCTACTGCGTGTACCGCTTTGACTCCCGGAATCGTATCAGGGGTCAGATCCCGAACTATTTCGTGAATAAATTCTCCAATAATCGAGTCTTCCTGCGGAGGGCGTCCCACGACCGTGAAAGGCCAGATCGCGTCGCGACGGCAAAAAATATGTTCGACGTTCATCACGGGAAACAAATGTTCCAGAGAGTAATAGCCGAGATGATCGCCAAAGGGGCCTTCGCGTTTCAATACGTCTGTTTCAAGCCATCCGCAAAGGGCAAAATCAGCTTCTGCTGAAACGGGAAGAAGAGTCGGACTAGTCGGACTCGATTTCTTGTGAAACCGTTTGGGAATTTGCGCCATTCGAACGCGACGTTGATTCAGAATTCCGGCAAAAAGAAGTTCCGACATGCCTTCGGGAAGCGGCATAACGGCGGCGATACTTAACGCCGGCGGACCGCCGACAAAGATATTTACCGGGAGCCGTTTTTTCTGGTTAAGAGCTTCCGCATGGTGAATTCCAAGACCGCGGCATATCTGGTAGTGAATTCCGACCTCATGGATCGCGTTTGAAGAATGGACTTCGTCCAAATAGTCGTTTCCGTCGAGCTGAACGCGGTACATTCCAAGATTTGAACGCATGAGTCCGGGCAAGCTCGGAGACTCCGAAAAGACCTGCGGAAGAGTTACGTACGCCCCGCCGTCCTGGGGCCAGGATTTCAGGTGCGGCAGGTCGGAAAGTGAACAGGAATCCTGAAAAACAGGACCGGTTCGCACTCGTTTAGGACGGGAACACCATCCGGACCATGGAGTTCGCCAATTTAGATAAACTTGGGGACGCCACATGAAATCGGAAGGATTGACGCCAAGACGCAGTACTTTTGGAATAATTTTCAAGGCGTCGCGAAAGATGAAATGAAGCCGTTCGCGCGTTCCGAAAAGATTGCTGACCATGGAATAGCGGCACCCCGTCGCATTCGTGAACCAGAGAGCGGGGCCGCCCGCCTCAAAGACGCGCCGTTGAATGGCCGCCATTTCCAGACGAGGGTCTATCGGGGCCTCTATTTTTACGAGACGCCCAGTTTTTAATAAATCTTCAACGCAGGCTCTCAAATTTCGATACCCCATTTTTTCTCCAGTTTAATTTGGGCTTTCTTGTGGAACGGAATAAAGTTTTTCTTCCCTGCGCAATGAAAAACTCGTGAAGAAGTTTATTTCAGGGAAAGACGTTCGTCTTTTGTGGAATCCTCTTTATTGGCGGGCAAATATTGACCTCATTTGCCAGTTTTACCGACTTTCCGGATTTTTTATGTTGGAATTCCTGTTTGAGGCGCGTTATTTTCAGGAACGCTGGTAATTTTTGGCAGGCTATTCTTCATCTTCTTCATCTTCTTCGTCAAGATATTTGTCGTCCTCGTCTTCCAACTCGTCCTCGTCGTCGGCGTATTCGTCGTCCTCGTCTTCCATTTCGTCCTCGTCGTCGGCGTATTCGTCGTCTTCATCTTCCATTTCTTCCTCGTCGTCGGCTTGGTCGTCCGTTTCCTGGTCGTCGGCAACGTTTTCATTGTCTCCGGTTTCAGGAAGAACATTTGGTTCTTCTTCGTCAAGGGTTGGATCGGGAACGGCATTTTTATCGAGCGGAGCTTCCAATGCGTCGAGTACCAGACCGCGAACTTCTTGGAGTTTTACTTTTTTCGTCGGCGTATTATTGAACAAATCATAGAGATCATTGATCCTTTGAGTCGTCATGAGGACTCCGTAACGCAATGTGTTTTCACGCAAAATCCTGGCGGCGCGTTTACTTGCCGAATAACTGAACGTACCGGAAGTACTGATGAAAGTCAGAATTTCCTGAGTTTCCGGCGTTCCGATCCAGCGTAGGACTTCCAGCGACTCTTTGAGAAAATCCGGATAATGGTAAATCAGGAGAACAGGGGGAATTAATTTGCTTACGTTGTAGAGCTGAAGCGGTTCGCGATCCCATTCCGCCGTTGGATTCGGTTGAGCCTCCGCCGTTTTTTCAGCGATTTTCAAGTCTTTAACTTCCGGCAGTTTTTCGCCGGCGTCCAGCAACGAGTCGAGTTCCTCGTCTCCTGTTTTATCTTCCGCGCCGTCTTTTTCGGTTTGGTTTTCCGATTTATTCAAATTTTCATTTTGCGTATTTTCTGCTTTGTCGTTAACTTCTTCTTTATTTTTCTGAACGGCCGCGTCCTCTAAAATCGAAGGGGTTTCGTTTTTCGAGACTTGGACTTTTGAGTCAAAGCGCAGTTTCTGGACCCATCCTCCCTGGTGAGAGCGCATAACGTCGCGCGTCCAAAGCAAAACCGCCCGGGTTTCCGCAATTCGCTGTTCATCTTTCAGATTGACGGAAGTCTGAATTCTTCCAGCCAGAGACAGGAGCAGTTTGAGATCCTCGTCTCGAGCCGGTTGGGGGAACCAGATGCATTTGGAGATATTTTTGGAGAGAAGTTCCGCCTTTTTGAAATCTTCGGGATGCGCCAGTAGTACGATTGGAACGTCGGCCGTTCGCGGGTCCATCGCAAGTTGCTGAAGAAGCAGGTCGGAATTTGAGGCAAGCGTGTTTACGTTCATCAAAATCATCGAATAGTCGCAGTAAAGAAAGGCTTTTTCGAGGACTTCGCGCGTGGAGCTTGCCGTCTGGAAGGCGTATCCGAACTGTCGAAATCGTCCGCCGAGAATCGTAGCGTCCGCGTTTATTGGATCCGCAATCAAAACCTTTGAATGTCCGTCTGTCCGAAGAAACCAGGCGATCGTATCCGTTACGCGGGATGAACCGGGGAACGGCGTTTGCGGATTCAGTTTCATGATAGTCTGGAGCGCTGAGAAACGAAGGAGACGATGAGGAGCGTGAAGGGCTACGATAATCGGCGAATAGCTTTCCGTGCTCGAGATACAGAGCGTTGGATCCGGGATTTGGCCGTTTCGTACGGAAAGAGGCTGAAGAAGCGAAGCGTCTCCTTTTTCGCCGAGAGCCAATATTGCGAGGATTGCCGCGTCGTAGAATTTGGTTTCGAGGCATTCCGTAAGATATCCTTCCATCTCCTCAAGGGAAAATTCAGAATTCAATTTTTGAAATTCTTTAGTCTGAACGATCTGGTCGGTTTTCAGTTGGGTTTCGACGAAATCCGTCGCAAATGTCGTAACATATTCGGAAGTATTCAAAAACAGGAACTTTCTTGCCGATGGATATTCCGGATAGAGATTCCAGAACGCTTTGGACAGTCTGTAGGAATTCAGTCGGAATTTCGTCAAACGATTGCCGGTTATTGGGGTAATCGTTTCTTTTTCCGCGTTCCACCGCCAGAGTATTTCAATGGAATCGTCGTTGCCCGCGTGTTCAATGATTTCTTTTTCCTTTTGAAATTTTTCGATTTTGCTTTCGAGAATTTTTCCAAGGACAGGTTTCGCGAGCGGTTCTTTTTGTGAAAGAGACGCCAAAGCGTTTAATGCGGCTTTATGGATATTTTCCTGATTTTCCCCGTCAATTGCCGCCGCATAGAAAAGCATCGTGAGAGAATCCGGATTCATTTGGGAAGTTTGAATTTTCAAAAGATCAACGCTGGCGAGCTGAAGCGCTTCAACTCCTGATTCAAGGAAGGCGGCGGCGCCGTTGGTCAGACCGTCTCCAAACATCAAAAGCGTTTCCGCCAGGATTTTCAGTTCGTCTTCGTTTTCTCTTTCGGAATAAGCGGTAATCAGCGCCGGAAGTGCGACTGAACGGTATGTCATTAATTCCGTGGTAGCGACCCGGCGCTCGTTTTCATTTTTACTGAAGAGCTGTTCGATCATTTCCTGGATAAACTCCGGGTCCGAGCTGAATCGATTTTCCAGCTGACTCAGAACGTATTTTGCGAAAGCGTTGCCGGAAGGCGCCAATTGCGGATTTTCGGAAAGGGACACAAAAAACGCGCGTCCGTAATTCGTAATCAGTTGCGTAATATCTTTTTCGGTCGGCGAGGCGTCAAGCGCTTTTTGATAGAAAAGATTTGCCAGTTCAAAACGAAGCAGAGCGGAAAAATCTCTTGCGGCGGCTACAAGTTCCGGAACTGTCTGCGGATCGGAGGCTAATATTTCGCGGATTGACGCGTCGCCGTACTGATATTTTTTAATCGAGTAGAGAACGTCGCTTTCATATTCCTCAAGCAGGTCCGTTCCTTCTTTTGCGGTGGAAGGATTGTCGGAAACCTTTCTGCTTGCGTTTGAATCGCCGTCTTTATTGCTTTTGTCTTCATCTTCCTCGTCGCTGAAATCGTCGTCCTCATCGTCTTCGTTTTCCTCGTCGCTGAAATCGCCGTCCTCATTGTTCCCGGCGTCTTCGCCGTTTACGTCGTCGTCGGAATTTTCATCATCGATAGCGTCGTCGGCGTCCCGGTCTTCGCCGTCAATTTCCTGTGCGGATAGAGAAGAAATTTCGAGCGGCAGTTGAACTGCAGTTTCCGGCATGAAACCGCCCTGGATAAGTAGGAATCCACAAAAGAGCGACAGAAAAAGGATATTTTCTTTCGTATATTGGGCGAATTTCAGCAGGACAGTCATTTTTTTCTCTCGTAAAAATTCCATTGGGACTACTAAACGAACGGAACGGGAAGTGAAGCGTAAAGCGTAAACGGTCGAAGCGAATCGGAAACCCCGCCGGCGGCAAGGATTCCCGATTCCTGGATTGAAGTTAATTTTCGATAGTTTTTTTCCATGCGTCAATCTGGCTTCGGACCTGAGCCGCGGCCGTGGAACCGTAACTTTGGAAAGCGTCGATAGCGTTACGGACGCCGAGTATTTCATAGACGGATTCGTCGATAGACGGATCTTCGGCTTTGAATTCATCAAGCGACAGTTCCGCAAGGGGGATTCCCCGGTTCATTGCGGAACGGACAAGCCGCCCAACCATGCCGTGAGCGGTTCTTTGGGGAATTCCGCGCTTGATGAGGAATTCCATAAAGGTCGTTGCGTCCAGATAGCCTTTTTCAATATTCTCGTTAATAGCTTCTCGATTAAGTTTAGCGTCCCGAACCATGTCGGCGGCAAGATCAAGGGAGTTGGAAACGGTATCGAAAGCGTCAAACACAGGAATTTTATCTTCCTGAAGATCCCGATTATAGGCGAGCGGAAGTCCTTTAACCAGGACCATCAGCGTTTGAAGATCTCCGACGACT
Source organism: uncultured Planctomycetaceae bacterium (assembly GCA_964635645.1). Classification (GTDB taxonomy): domain Bacteria; phylum Planctomycetota; class Planctomycetia; order Pirellulales; family Thermoguttaceae; genus RGIG3701. Next base: position 8,035 of record CAZWOV010000004.1, read on the forward strand.
CGGGCAGTTTTTCCCCGAACCAGTTCAAGCAGGTCCGGATTAACTTTCTGCGGCATAATACTTGAGCCGGTACAGAATTTTTGCGGGAGTTTAATGAAATTAAATTCGCAGGTGGACCAGAGAATCCATTCTTCCGCCCAGGTACTGAGATGTTCCGCGACGACGGCGAGGCAGAAGGCGAATTCCAGCGCAAAATCACGGTCGCTGGAAACGTCAAGCGAATTGGCCGCAACTCGTTCAAAACCCAGGAGACGCGCAGTTTCAAAACGGTCGATTGGAATGGAAGTTCCGGCCAGGGCCGCGGCGCCCAGAGACAATGTGTTCGCGCGTTTTCGGCAGTCTGCGAGACGTTCGCGGTCGCGGGCGTATTTTTCGACGTAGCAGAGCCAGTAATGCGGCGCAAGAACCGGCTGAGCGCGTTGCGTGTGAGTGAAACCGGGCAGAATGCAGTCAAAATCCTCGTCACATCGACCGATGAAGGCTTTTTGGAGATTTTTGAGAAGCCCGTCAATTTTATCAATCGCGTATCGAACCCAAAGCCGAAAGTCGGTGGAGACCTGGTCGTTGCGGCTGCGTCCGGTATGAAGCTTTCTTCCCGTGTCGCCGATACGGTTGATGAGCTCTTTTTCCACGTGCATGTGGATATCTTCCAGTTTAATGGAATACTCGAAATTTCCGTTTTCGATATCGGCAAGAATTCCTTCCAGACCGTCGCAGATCGCTTTCGCTTCATCAGCCGTCAAAATCCCAACTTTTGCCAACATCGTAGCGTGAGCCTGAGAGCCGCGGATATCTTGAAGATAGAGGCGGCTGTCAAAGGTAATACTCTGGCTGAATTGTTCCATTTTCGGATCGGCGGCTTCTTCAAAAACGCCACCCCACGCCTTGTTGGCGGCCTGCGACTGTTTACTCACTGTTTTCTGCTCCCAAAAGGTTTTCATTTCCTTTACGCCGCGATAAGGCGGAATGTGTCCGGCGTCAAATCCCGACCGGGAAATGAAAAAATTTTTTGATTTTCATAATGAAACGAAAAATGGAATTAAGAAATTCCAAGACTTTCCCTTAATCTTTTAGTTCGGAAAATTTTGCGGGTAACGCTTAATACTTGAATTGAATTTCCTCAAATTTCCGGTTATCTTTTCCAAAGATTGACAGACTGTTAGGATTTTAACGGATGTGGGGATAGGTGAATCTTAAGAATTTTGTCGATTTTGCCGATAGTGGTAAGAAGCGGTTGGATTTGTTTTGGGACTTTCGACATTTGAAATTGGGGATAGGAAGAGACGTTTTTATGGATCGTTTGTCGGCGGAAAACACGCTTTTGAAAACGCCGGGTACGGAAAGTACTCTGGGCGCGGACTGCGTATTGCGCGAATCGTCCGCAATGGTTTCCGGTGCAGAGGATATTGTTATGCCTGAAGAATCCGCGTCGACTTGCCCGATTTTAGAGAATTCTCCTTCGCCGGTTTCTGCTTCAAGGGATTCGGTTCCGGATTTTCAGGAATCTGAGACGGATTTGGGGAATAACGTTTCGCCTTCCTGTTTGTTTTTATCCGAAACCGAGGAAAAAAAGTCGGATATGGAGAAACTTTTTCGGAAAAAAGAACAGGCCGATTGGTTTGAGGAGATTCCGGCAAAGATTCTGGAAGAGATGAAAGTTTCGGCGAATGTTTCCGTTTCGCCGCGAAATTTGAATGAAATACGTCTTGAATCGATTCAAACGTCGCCGTTTTTGGCGGCTCTTGCGTCGGCGCTGGAACGTTTTCTGGATATTTTGGGAGAACCGTTTGAATTTTGCCCGGAGAAGCAGGGGAAAGAAACCGCTTTTTCTTTGAAACGTCCCAAGACGTTTCAGGGAATTGGTTTTGCCGTTACGTTTCCATTTGACGGAGGAATCGGCGTTTTTCTGGCGGCGAAACGGGGCGATATTTTGCCTTCATGGTTTGCGAATCCTGGAATAGCCGGTATTTCGCGGATTCAACTTCTGGCGAGCGAGCTGGATGTTCTCTTTTCCGACGAAGAGGAAGAATGTCCGCGGGAGGAAACGGGGATTCGTCGTTTTTTGAAGACGGATGAAATTGGAAACGGTCTGGAGGTAAAATCTTCGGATTCAAGCAGTTTTTCTGTTCGCGAACGTTCCAGACGCTTTTACGAAGATCAACAATTTCATGAAACGCCGCGTTTTTATTCTTCGCGCGACTTTTTTCATGGGAAAATTGACTCGCTTGAAAAACTTTTCGAGATGTTGCCTATTGGAAAACTGACGGCATTTCGTTCTTTTTCTATTCGGAAGTTCGACGGACGCGAGGGCTCCGCATGGTTTTTGGGACCACTGGAAACTGCGGAACCGCTTTATGCTAATTCTGCTTCGGAAATTACGGAAAACGAGGAAATTTTAAGCGGTTTAAAGCCCGTGCGTTCGTTGGAATCCGTTACGATTGATCCAGTCGCGGTATTGCCTGGATTTTTGCGGCGCGCGCCGCAGGATGAGAGCGGTGAAGAATGGGGAACGGAAAAAACGGTTGCGGAGGAAGTTTCGGAAGTTCAGGAGACGGCGAGTTCCAACGGAGATTCAGAGCGTTTTTTACTTTCAGATTCATCCGGATTTGACGAAGGAGCTGAATCAGACTTTGGGGCGGAATCAGACTTTGGGGTGGACGCCGACGAAGTGTTCGTATCGGATAATTCAGAAGAACGTCGGGTTCCGGAAGAAGAAATTTCCAATAATGAAGCGCAGGGGGAAGTTTTTTCCGCAGAGGAGGAATCGCTTGGGGCGGAAACGAAGTTCTTCTGGAATTTTCAGCGTTTTGTTTTGCGGATCCATTTTCGAACGCGGCTTTATTCACCGAAGCGTTTTCAGGCGCGAGTCGGTCGAATTCGATCTCAGATTCGTTACGCGCACCCCCGCAATACTCAGCGTTGGCGAGAACGTTCGTTACGAATGGTGGAACGAATAGAGGCGCAGCTTCAAAGCGCTTTTTTGTTTCCGACGTTGGCGTCGCGGCAATTGTCCTGGTTTTCGGAAAGAGAAAACGCGGAAGAGCGGGTTAAACGAGAATTGGAATCGCGTTCCGCGCTTTCTTCTGAAATTTCAGTTGTTGAAACCTCCTTTCCATGGATTGAATTTGGAAAGAATTACGAACCGGTTCAAATCGTTGATTTTTCCGACGTGGATTTGAACGATAGCGCGCGTCTGGAATCTCTGGATTCGTCCTGTTGGAAAGAAATGGTAGTTTCAGCGGAATATCCGCCGGGTCGGAGTTGGACGGAGTATTCTTCCGTTCAGTTTCGGACGTTCGATTTGCTTAACGAAGGCAACGTTTCAAGTCGGACCGAAGATACTTCTGAAACTTCAGAAAAGGAACGCTCCGATGGGGAAGAAACGTTTACTGCGGAAACGCTTTTGGAAAAAGACGAGGCGTTTTCAACGAATTCGACCGGTTTGGGAGAAACGGAAAGATCTCCGTTTGAGGAAGATTTTTCAGAGAATCCGGACGTTTCATTTCAAAAGGGAGGTTTGACGTCGGCGGAGGTTGAACGGATGATGGATATTCCCGTTTCGTTTTCGATTCTTTTAGGGCGTTCC
>CAZWOV010000004.1:11630-22354 GCA_964635645.1 uncultured Planctomycetaceae bacterium
AGTTGGGACAATCCTGAATTTGGGGCAAAAAGTAGACGAAACGGTAGAAGTCAGCGTGAATGGCTCTTGCGCAGGAAAAGGATTTCCGGTAGAATATGAAAATCGCATAGGCGTGAAGTTGAGAGAGTTGAACGGACTGCGCTTCAGGAAATAAAGAATTTTGCGACGGACGATTTTCTCCTCATTTTTACGTAAGGAGATTTAAGTCGTTAAATTTTTTCAGGAGTTTTCCGTGAGTTCGTTTTCATCTGATTCGGAGTATGAGACTTTGGCGGACGCGCCGTCGGAAGAAGCGGTTGTTTTTTCCCCGGATACTGCGGAAGGGAAATCTGATCGTCAGAAACGCGGCGTCGTTTTAAATTCAGGCGTTTGGACGTTTCTTCTCGTCGTTCATGTTCTTGGATTTGTTTTGGCTCTTCCTCCGTTTGAAGCGACATGGCTGATTTTTCTTTCGTTAGGCGCAATTTCGCTGGCGGTTATTCCAGAAACGCTTCCGGGACGTTATCCTTATTGGAAGCTTTGGTTTTCCGGAACGGCTTTTTGGCTTTACGAGGTGCATTTCGTGCGTTATCCGCACTGGATCAATTACGGTCTGTGGTGTCTTCTGGCCGGATATTTGGGATGTTATCTTCCGGTTTTTGTTGCGGTTTCCAGAAATTTGATTTTTCGGCAAATTCCAAAATTTTATTTTAGAATCTCAGGAAAAGAATTTAGTTCGTCCGTTTTCCGTAGTTTCGCGATTCTTGGCGGCTTGCCGATTGTTTGGGCGGCGTGCGATATTTTGCGCGGGTGGGTATTTTCCGGTATGACGATGGCTTCTGCCGCAGACGTTTTTTTCCGCAAGCCCGTTATGCTCCAAACTGCGGATATTTGGGGACAATGGGGGGTTTCCGCTTTTTTTCTGTTTTTGAGCGCCTCGGGTATACTGGTTGCCTGGAAAATAGGTTCTGAATTTAGATATTGGAAAGCGAGAATTTTCCATGCCGACAGAACAAACGCTCCCTTTTCAGGCATAACGAATCCGCAGTATTCATGGTTGACGGGCTTTGTCGCGTTATGCGTTGGCATGGTCTTTTTGTACGGTTACGGTTTGGGACGACTGCGTCAGGAAAATCTCAATACTCCCGCTGGAAATATTGTTTTGGTTCAGGGGTGCGTTCCCGCCGAATTGGAAACGACGCCTGAATTGATTCAAAAAACGGATTCAGCTTATCTTAATCTTCTTGAGAAAGTCCGGAACGGACGGGAGAAAAACGCGATTCAGGAGTCGGGAGAAAAAATCAATCTTGTCGTTTATCCTGAATGTATTTATCGGTATCCGATTATTTTTTCAGAGCAAGACGCATATCAACCGCAAGATCTTGTGGATTCGGAAGGCAAGCCGCTTGATTCGGAATTTTTTCAAAAATGGCTTAAAGAAACAGCGGAACAAACGCAGGAAGAAATACGGAATTTTACGCGCTATGTTGTTCAGGCTCCGTTTTTGGCCGGTTGTTCGACCTTTTATTATCGAAAAGCCGGCGTCGAGTGTCACAATTCGGCCGTTTACGTTACCCCCGAAACTGAAAAAATCGATCCGGAATTGGCGTACCACAAAATAATTCTTGTGCCGTTTGGCGAATATATTCCAGTCGTCAGGACTCTTCGCCGCCGGTTTCCTCAGATTGAACAGTGGACTCCGATTGCGTCGCTTGACGCAGGAAAGGAGCCGTTGGCGATTTCGGTCGATCTTGGAGACGGCGAGACGCTTCATGGGATGGTCGGTATTTGTTTTGAATCGCTTCTTCCGCGTTTGATTCGGCGGCAGATTGAGTATTTGCGCCGACGGGGAACTGAAACGGATTTTCTTATCAGTCTTACGAATAACGGATGGTTTGGCCGTTCTCATGAAGGGGAATTTTACCTTGCCTGTTGCGTTTTGCGGGCGATTGAAAATCGGAAGCCGTTTCTTATTGCCGCGAATTACGGAATTTCAGCCTCTATCGATAGTAATGGATTGATTCGGAAAGAGATTCCTACTGGAACGGAAGGCGCGCTGTTTACCAGAATAAAAAAGGATTCGCGTCGGACTTTTTTTACCGCGTGGGGCGGCGTTCTTCTCTGGATTCCTTTAGGGATTTTCTTCTGGGGAATTCCCGTTTCATGGAAATCATTGTTCAAAAAAGAACGGTTTGAAGCGGAAGTTTGTTCTTCGGGAAAATTTTCTGCCTGAACGGTTTTTCTCGCTGAACGCAATATCTGGAAACGACGGGTTTTCTTTATTTCACGGAGACGAAGATTTACGATAAGAATGAAAAAGGCGGATGCGATTTCTTTGTAAAACCTGAAATTTTGGAAATTTTTCTTCCTTTTTTATTTTTTTGGGTGAAAAGAAGGGGGTTTCCAGTTGAAATTTAACAAAAGTCTGTTAAAATAATAATCGGGGACATTGTCTCTTAAAGAAAAGATCCAAAATTCCTGATGAAATTCCAGGGCTCTTTCCGGAACGGCGTTTCGGGGCGTTTTGTTCGCAGTTGTTTTCATCGGGAAAATTTTAATCCGGTTTTGAAATTAGACAATTTTTGTTAAGGTAAGTAATCGTAGAAATGATGTTTTTTTGGAACTTCATTCGCGGCTGCGTCTATTTTTTGATGAGGAACTGGCGTAAGGCGTTCCGGAAAAAGAGTATTTTTTCCCAAAAAAAACAGCTGGTTCAAATTTGGAAGGTATGTTCGCATCCTGTCGCTCGGACGCGCGTATTGCGCCGCTGTCATATGGCGCGCGCGTTCCGGTTTGTCGTTCGAAGACATTTGACTCTTTTCAGAAAAAGCTTGAGTGACGAAAGGGGGAATCTGCCCTGGTCTTTAAGCCGTATCGCAGATCGCTCCTTTTCCAAAATCTTTAATGGATTCTCTTTAAGATTCTGTTCCTGTCGCAGTTGTTTATGAGCCGTGTAGTTTTGCGGAGCAGTTTTTCCTTTTTGTCGATTTGTTTTGTTGATAAAACGTTCTTTTCCAAAACATTTACGACATATTAAGGAGTTCTCGTAATGACCAACGGAAAGCCTGCCTTTTGGAGTTGGTTTTATTTGCGAAGGAATTTAAACATTGCGGCGTCCTGGAAATACCGGAAATTTTCCGGTTAACGGTTCTCGTGTTTCGGGGTTAAGCGGACGCGATTCAACATATTGCTTTTTTTTATTTTTTTTAAGAGGTTTTTATGTTTGGACCTATTGACATACTGCGGCTGGATTCTTTTTCGTTTCCTGTCGCGGAGATATCTCACGGAACGGCAATGCTTCTGTTGGGATTTTTTCTCGTTGGTTTTTTTCTTGCTTTTTTCTTTGTGCGATGGATGGACCGATTGCGTTTGGCCGATGCGGAGACAAAAGCGGGCGAGATCCGGCATATTGCCGAAGAACATGCCGAAATGTTGATTCAGAATGCGGAACTGGAAATCAAAAAAAAGGAACTTGCTTCAAAAGAAGAGGCGGAGCAGGAACTTCGGAAACTGCGGGAAGAACTTCATGAACGCGAACGTATTTTGAATAAACGGGACGACGCTCTGGCGATTCAGCAGGAACAGCTTAAGAAGCAGGAAAAATTAAACGAGACGACTCAGCGTAAATTGTCGGAGAAGGTACAGGAAAACAGTAAGCGCGCGGCGGAATTAGATAAACTTATTCAATCAGAACGTCAGACTCTTTATCAAATCAGCGGCTTGACGAAAGAAGAAGCTACCAGTCGGATTCTGAACGAGCTGGAAGATTCTCTTCAGCAGGAAGCGGGGGCCGTTGTTGCCAAACATGAAAAAAAAGTGAAGGAATCCTGCGAGGAAATTTCGCGCGAGATTCTTCTTTCAGCCCTTCAGCGTTACTCGGCGGCGCATACGGCGGAAGCGACGACAAGCACGGTCGATATCCCAAGCGACGAAATGAAGGGAAGAATTATTGGACGGGAAGGAAGAAATATTCGAACGTTTGAAAGTATTACCGGCGTCGACGTTATTATCGACGATACGCCGGGAGTTGTTATCGTCAGTTCCTTTGATACGATTCGTCGTGAAGTCGCGCGTCTTTCTCTTCAGAAACTGATTCTTGACGGAAGGATTCATCCCTCGAGAATCGAAGAAATTGTCTATCAGACGCAGAATCAGCTGGAAAAAAATATCCAGAAAATAGGCGAAGCCGCCGCGTTGGAGGTGGGTTTTCCCGGAATGCATGAAAGGATCATCAATCTTCTCGGGCGTCTTCATTATCGGACCAGTTACAGTCAGAATGTCTTGCGTCACAGCGTGGAAGTCGCTTTTCTTGCCGGTATGATTGCCGAACAGCTCGGATTGGACGAACGGCTGGCTCGAAGATGCGGTCTTCTGCACGACATTGGAAAGGCCGCGGACCATGAGGCTGAAGGCGGCCATCCCAAAATTGGAGCGGACCTTTTAAAACGTTTTGGAGAACCTCGCGACGTCGTCATGGCCGCGCTTTGCCATCACGATGATTTCCGCGTTGAAAACGTCTATACTTCCATTGTGGCCGCCGCAGACGCCGCGAGCGCTTCAAGGCCCGGCGCGCGTCGTGAAACGCTTGAACGCTATATTCGGCGTATGGAAGAGCTTGAGACGATTGCGTGTAAATTTAAAGGCGTCGAACAGGCGTTTGCTATTCAGGCGGGACGTGAATTGCGCGTTATCGTTTCCGCAAAAGAGACGACGGACGAGCAGGCCGCTAAAATCTGCCGCGACATTGTTCATGCTTTTGAGGAACAGTTGAGTTATCCTGGAGAGATCAAGGTGACGGTTACGCGGGAAACCCGATGCGTCGAGGTTGCCAAGTAGCTGAAAATGAAGAGAAGAGAGAGCGATCCGATTTGAAAATTGTGAAAGAATCTGAAAAGAATCTGAAAATTTCTGAAACATGGCGTTGAAGAAGTTTTTTTAGATTTTTGGTGAAATAAAGAATTGGCGATGAAGATTTTTTCCGAAGCATTGGATAATCAAGATTCTTTCCGATGTATTGGATAATCGGATTGCTTTTAGTCGATTCGACTTTTTTATTTTTCAATTTTTCTGAAGTAACCGGACGTTGCGTCAGAAAAAATGGTAGAAGTTCGCATTGGGGTTATTTACCTTCAAGTTTTAGCCTGAAACTGGTGGAATTTTCATGAGTACCTCTTTAATTACTCAAAACGCTATTCGTGAAATTATTTCTGGACGCGATTTGGATCGTGAGACGGTTCATGCGGTCATGAAAGATATTCTTAATGGACACGCTAACGAGGTTCAAATTTCATCATTTTTAAGTACGCTTCAGATGAAGGGGGTAACGGTTGAGGAAATCACGGGCGGCGCGGAAGCTATGCGCGAGCATTCCCGACATATTTCTCCCGATTTCAGCGTGATGGATATTGCGGGTACCGGTTGTCGGGCGCCAAATAAAATGTGTATTTCAACAATGGCGTCTTTTGTTGCGGCGGCGGCTGGAGTTCCGGTTTCCAAGCATGGGAATCATGCCGTTTTGAGCGAATCCGTTTCGGGCGATTTGCTCGAAGCTTTGGGGATGAACCTTAATATTCCGGCGCATATTGCGTTGGAATGTCTGAAACATTTCAATTTCTCTTTCCTTTTTGCACAGAAATATCATCTGGCGTGTCACGCGGTAAATGTCGTTCGAAGAATTCTTGGAATACCAACCCTCTTTAATTTTCTCGGACCGCTTTCAAATCCATTTGACGCGCAACGACTTGTTTTGGGCGTTTATTCGTCGGAAATGGTTGAACCGCTGGCTAAAACCCTCGTCAATCTTGGAGTCAAACGAGGCATGGTTGTTTATGGACTGGACGGTCTCGACGAAGCGACGATTGCCGAGCAAACGAAAATCTGCGAAGTTCAGGAGGACGGTTCTTTGAAGTCCGGTATGATTCAGCCTGAAAATTTTGGGTTGAAGCGGGCTGAATTTACGGAGATTCAAGTTGCGTCTCCGGAAGAAAATGCCAGAATTACCTGGAATGTCCTTTCTGGAAAAGAGACGGGACCAAAACGCGACGTTACTGCGTTGAATGCCGGAATCGCGCTTTATGTTGCCGGAAAAACAGATTCTATCGAAGACGGCGTTTCATTGGCTCTTTCCATCCTCGCTTCCGGAGAGGCGGAAACTCTCCTGAGAGCTTTAATTCGGGAAACCGTGAAATTTGATCGAACGTACGATTTCGTTTGAGGTTTGAGCCGGAAACGGAGTCGTTGGCGCCGATTGACAAAAAACTGATTTTATTTTTTACGCATGGGGAAAACTTGGAATTTTTCCGAATAAAGCGTATTCAAGTCGGCGTTGTCGAAAAAGTTTAAGACGGGTGAGTAAAAATCATTTTCTGAACCTGGACTCCAGGTATCTGGGAAAGTTTTTCACCGAGCGTTTCGCAACAGGCGCGATTTCCAACCAGTTCAAGAAGAATGACGCCGTCCATGGCGCAAACGCCGTCCTGGACTTCATGAAGACCTATTCGGGTACGAATTAAACAGCCGGATTCTGTCAGTAGTTGCTGAATTGAAGCCGATTGAGTCAGACGATTGGGGGAATGAATTCCAAGAATAAAATGATCGTTCATTTTTTGCTCTCTTTTTTAGTCGGGATTTGAAGTATCTCAGGAAAAGAGAAAACAAAAAACAATCGTCCGGTTCTCTTTCCAGCTAATTATATTTCGCCGGTAAAGACGTTTTCTTGAAAATCAGAAGAAGAGAATTCTTTTTCCAGCTCTTCACGAATCTGTCGAGCGCAGGTTTCGTAGACTTCAAAGGAGCAACCGAAAGGATCGGAAATTCCCCCGGAATTTGGCGCCAGAGTAAAAACCCTGCGTGAAATTTCAGGCGCGATATCCAGGAGTTGCCGACGATGAGAAGGCGTCATGGCATAAATTCGGTCCGCATATTTCAAAAGCTCAAGCGTTACGGGTTGAGAAATATGGGAATCGAGGTCCAGATTCATTGCCCGAACCGCCTTTCGCGAACCTTCGCTGGCAGGAGAAAAATTATTGGCGCAAATTCCGGCCGAGCAAATATGAACGCCTGTCAGGGTTTCAAATGATTCCAGGGGAACAGAACGTTTTCGAGCAAGAATATCCCGAGCGACGACCTCTGCCATAGGACTTCGGCATGTGTTGCCGGTACAGACAAAAAGAATCAATGGTTGAATCAGCCGCTTCAATTGAGCGACGGAAACGGCTCCTTCTCGAAAAATTCTAAAAGAATTAGAATTTTTGGCAAAACCAAGAACCGTCGACGGCTGTTTTAAAACGGCGTCGCCGTCGTCAAATATCCAGTCAACTTTGTCGCCCAGAGCGTTTACGACTTCTAAACCAGAGGTGGAATCAAGTTGTCCGGAAAGGTTTGCGCTGGTTAATGCAACTGGAAAATTCGCATTTTTCAGAATCTGAAGCGTGAAATCATGCCGAGGTGCGCGCGCGCCGATGGAATCTTCCGGCATAATGTATTTCAGAACTTGAGGCGGCAACTGATGAACCGCGCTTTCAGGCGCGTCGGCATTCAATACGAGCGTGATAGGACCGGGAAAACAGCGTCTTGCTAAACGTTCCGCAACGACAGGCATTTGCGGAACGTATGATAAAATACTTTCCGCGCTTGGGCAAGCAAGGGTAAATGGATTTTTTTCGGAACGGTTTTTGGCGGCCAGAAGGCGTTGAATTGCCGTTGGATCGTCGGCGCGAACAGCGATTCCATAAACTGTTTCCGTCGGCAAAACGACAAGCATACCGCGCCGTAAAGCGTTTACCGCCAGTTTTACCAACTCAAAGTCGCATTTGTTTTCAGGAATCGGAACGATTCGCGCAGACATTTTTCCCCTCATTACTCGCGATTTTTCTGTTTGGACATTTCCGTTTTCCAAATGTCAAAATCAGGAAAAATCTACTTTTTAGGCGGTTCGAATTTAGGAGCGGTCGCTTCTACTTCATCGTCATCCTTTCGAGGCGTCTCGACAGACGACGATTTCGAGGAACGCGGACGCGAGGGCGCGTTGAGTTCAGCGTTAATATCGGAAGTAATATCGTTCACCACTGAATTAACTTCGCTTTTTACCGTATTAATAGTACGCTGAAATTCGGAATATATTTTACCAAATTTACGTCCCATTTTTGGCAAATCTCCACCGAAAAGCAGAATTGCCAGAATTCCTAATACAAAAAGGGAGCCCGTATCGAAAAGCCCTAAAAGAATCATGGAATTTATTTCAGCCATGAGAATACTCATTCCGCGTTCTTTTTGTCATCGGAGGAAACTTCGTTTTCAATATCGTCGTTTACTTCTTTCAAACCTTTTTTAAATTCCTGAACGCTTTGACCAAACGAACGGGCAACCGCAGGAAGTCGGGTCCCAAAAAGAAGAAGAGCGATAAGTCCGAAAAGGAGAAGCTGGGTCGTGCCAATGCCAAACATAATTTTATCCTTTCAAAATTAGGGAAGGTTTGTCTTGATTATTTCACATATTTAGGTTTTGATTTGGTAAATAAAAGGATAAACCAAAACCTGATTTCTTTATTTTACCGGAAACTGAATATGACGTCAAGTATTTCGACAAATAAAATGGAAATTTTTAGGAAATTTTAATCGGTCGGGAGCTTAAAATCAGAAGCGTTTTTCCGTTCTTCCGAACGAATTTGGGTTGAGGAATGATCGTTGCGGAATTCGTCTGCGCCGATTCCTTCGCATAGTTCGGAAAGAGACGGCAAAAATGCGGAAGGGCGAAACGTTTCAAACGAGTTTTCCTCTTGAAAATTTTGGGTCCGTCCAAAAACAAGAAAACGCGTTCCGCACTTTTTAAGATTCGCAAGAGATTTTTCCAGGAGAAATTTTTCTCCAAAATGGTATTTCGGACTGGCGATACGTTTTAACGTGTCCATTCCAACCAGAAATGTTTGATTGGGAAAATACCGGGATTTCAGTTCAAAAAAAGGAAGTCTGCTTAAAAGAACCGTATTGCCGGTAAAGTTGGGGTCGGAAAAAATCCGGGTAAGTCGTTCCTGAATCGAAACGTAATCCAGAGGCGGCTTATCCGCGTTGAGAACCGATAGTTCAAGGGCGATCTCTCCTCCAAGTTTTTGACGGGCAAAATCGTGCATCTGGCAGTGTCCTTCATGGATTGGGGCAAAAGAGCCTGGAAAAATTCCCCTGATTTCGGGAGAAAGCGTTCGAGAAACGCCGCCGTCCCGATGAAGTTCGATAAACGGAAGTTCTCCATTCAGGACTTTTTGCCATAAATCAGGAGCCGTTTGCTCTTTAAGAGGACTGTCGTGAAATTCCGTCTCTATTCCACAGAATGCGGTCAGAAGATTCAGGGCCCAATCCGCCGTCAATTTTTCTTCTTCGCCGCGGTTTAATTTGTCTTTTTCAAATTCTAAAGAATAGGAAACTGTACGTTCCAGAGAATGAAATGCCGCGAAAACACGGTGTTTGCCGCGATGTTTTCGGGAAGTAGCCAGAGTGGCTGTCAGACCGAATCCCAGGAACGCGTTAGCTGGTAATGTGGAAAGAGATTCCGATTTCGCGTATTTCATCGCCCGGAGCCACGCCATTGCGGCGAGTCGGCGAGCAGTCGGTTCGCAACAAAACTGTTCCGGTTTTTGATGGAGAAATTCGGTCATTGCTTCCGTCGAATAGGGAACGCAGGCCTCGAGTACCGTGGCGGAAGCTCCTGGTACAGAAAGAAGGCGGGAAAGAAATTCACTTCCTCCGCCGCTTAAAATAAAAACGCCGCGATTCAAAGAAGTATGAATCGCAGCAATCTTTTCGGATTCGATCAGGTTCTGCATTGGATCAGTTCCATTATTCAAAAGGATCCGCATCTCCTTCTTCCGGGGCTTCTACTGCGTCCTCGGAAGTTTCGTCGTCTTTTTCGTCGTCGTCATCGTCGCTGGCGGGCTCGTCTTTTTCGTCGTCGTTATCGTCGCTGGCGAAATCGTCTTTTTCGTCGTCGTCATCGTCGCTGGCGAGATCGTCTTTTTCGTCGTCGTCGAGCGAGACGTCGCCGACTTCATCTTCCAGATTGATATCGTCTGCGGAAAGGGCTTCTTCTTCCTCTTCTTCTGCAGACGTTGTTTTCTCGTCCTCGTCCTCTTCGTCATCCATATCGAGGTCTTCGTCTTTTTCTTCTTCGTCGGAGATTGCGTCGTCGTCATCATCTCCCGGAGTCATAAGAGATTCTTTTGTGACGGCGGGCGTATCGTCTTCATATTCTTCATATTCGCCGCCTTCAACATAGACGTAACCTTCCGTTGACCAGTATCCCACGGATTTGTCGATATTACTGGCATTAATATTTTCCTGCATAGCGGCAACCGATTGCATTTTCTGGTATGCAGCGAGTTTTGCGGAGGAACGATAGGTTTCAAGAGTCTGACGAAGTTGTCCCTGAACGAATTGCAGGTCGTAACCGATCTGTTTCTGAATATTGGAAGTTGCTTTCAGTTCTAGATCGGCGCCATTTTTGAAGTCGATGACCGCGTCTTCTTCACGTCCAAGATTCATGAGCGCCAGCCCTCGGAAATAGTAGACGCTTGGATTTTTGGTTCCGTTGTCTACGCATTTCGTGAGTTCATTAAAGGCATTTTCGAAATCCTGCGCATTGTAGTAGTGGATTCCCCGACCAAAAGTTTGATAAATAATCGGGCTGTCGCCGGTCTGCGCAAAAGATGGGACGGAAATCAGGACCGTTGCCAAAGTGAACAAACCAAGAATTAC
>CAZWOV010000004.1:22364-27816 GCA_964635645.1 uncultured Planctomycetaceae bacterium
CATATCGGCTACTCCTAAAATCAAAAATCGCGTATGGTTTACGACGAAATTTTACCGAAATTTATTTGTTTGGGGCACAAACTTTGCCTAAATGGTAAATCTTAACGTGCGTAAAATATTTTACTATACTCTTTCTTTTTCTATCGGTATTTAAAGGGCGTATTAAAGAAATTTCTCTCTGTAATTTTTAAAATTCATTCAAGAAGATTCTTTTTGGTAGCAATTGTTTCAGTAATATGAACTTTGCGGGCGTCGACGCAAAGTCAAAAGGACGAGTTAAGCAAGTCAAAAGGGCAAGTTAAGCGACAAAAGGTCTGAATTCGTCGTGCGCATATGGAATTAGGCGGCAATTGCAATGGAATCGTTACGGCGTAGGGGACCATTCCGGTTTTGAGAACGTTTTTGCCGAGGACGGCAGATCGGCGTTTGTTCCGACGGGCGGATTGGATGTTCCTGGAATGAAGGCGCCTGAATAAGCGGAGGACGCGACGGAGGCGGACCCCGAGGCGGAGCGAACGTTCAGGTCGATTTTAGCGCGGTGCATGAGAATCCGTTTGTCGCTGGTATAATACAGAATATGAAGTTCAAGGTTGGGATTTTGCGGACATGCGTTTGCCCATTCCATATTTAACGGGATGGCAATAGCCGCTTGACCGCTGTTGATTACGTCGGCAATGTCTTCGGCAGAATACTTCCACTCGGAAATTCTGGATTGATTTTCCGGAAGCGAAGGATCCGTAACCATGACGGAGATTGGAGCGGCGGCCAGAACGACGTCTCCGGCAGAGTCTTTCATCTGGAATTCGGCATGAAGTCCCCGCGTATCGATTTTCCGCGCTTTTTGCGGGAGAATTGCGATGGAATGAACATTTTTACTGTCTGTTTTTCGCACGCGCAACGTTTTTCCCGTATTTCCTATTGAAATTTTTGATCCGGAAGGCGGATAAACCGTCTGATTTTCAAGTGAAGAGGGAACTCCCAGAGTCGCTGTTGGCGGTTGGGGAGCAATATTCATGGAGGAATTTGTCGGGCGCGTTTCAACAGCGCCGGGCGTCGACGGGGAGACCGCGTTAGAGGAACGTCCGTTTAGCGAAGATTGAGCGAGAGGCTGGACTGCGGCGTTTGCTCGAACCGTTCCGGTAGAATACGAAGCGGATGAATTACCCGCGCGATTTTTTCCCTGAAGAACGGCCAGTTGTTGACGCAGAGATTCGTTTTCCTGACGAAAATCTTCCATTTTCCGATTGCTTTGCCAAATACGTTCCCGTTGCTGAGCATTTTCCTGCTCCAGACGCGCGATTGTCTGCTGATTCTGGGCGCAACCGGAAATCTGGAATGCGCAGAAAATCAGAAAAATAAAGCTCAAAAATAATCGGTTGCCGAATTTCATATTAAATATAAACTGAATTAATTCAAAAGGAACGTCTTTTAAAAGGAGAATAGCTGAAATCTTTTTTTTTGTCCAGAGCAATTTCAGAAAAAAAAAGAAAAAATCAGAGTTTTAAAAGAAAAAACGGGATTGGCCAACGCCCGTCCCGTCTTAAAATTTATTCAGAGAATTTTTTTACTATCGTTTTATCAAAATAGTTGATTTCCATTCCGGCGTCAACGATAATTTTTTGTCCATTGATTCCGCTGGATCGCGGACTAAGAAGGAAAATCGCGGCGTTTGCGGCTTCCTGCGTCTCAACGGCCCGACCGCGCGGAATGACTTGCTCCGCGTAAAGGTAAGAATCCACGTAGCCGGGAATTCCGGCGGAGGCGGAGGTTTTCAGCAGTCCCGGCGCAACCGCGTTAAAACGGATTTCAGAAAAGGAGCTGAAAGATTTGGCCAGAAAAACCAGCGAGGAATCTAACGCGGCTTTGATCGGCCCCATGTATCCGTAGCTTTCGCTTGCCATTCGCGTGGTTGAAATCGAGATCGTAACAACCGACGCGGCGTTGGTAAGGAACTCTTTGAACGCATTCGCCAGGGCGGTCAGAGAGAAGCATGAAATGTTGACGGCCTGAAGAAATTGTTCGGAACGCGTTTCATGAAAAGGTTTTATTCCGTCGGAATAATCGGCAAAGGCGATGGAGTGAACCATGCCGTCGAACGAGCGTTCCGCATGACGCGCTGCGATTTCAGCCTGAAGTCGTTCAATTTCAGTCTGTTTTTCGACGTCGCAACAGTAAATTTCTCCTGCGTCGGCTATTTCAGGAAAGAGCTTTGCGACTTTCTGTCGAATTCCGTCGTTTAAAACGACCAGGACGCATTGAGCTCCGCAGTCAAGAAGATTTTTCGTAATATGGTACGCGACGCTTTTTTTGTTTGCTACGCCGAAAATCAGGAATTTTTTATTTTCAAGGAGTAAAAAGTCATTCATTCGATTAAGGTTCGGTTTTGTCATGAGGAAACGGATAGGGAAACGCCAGAAAATACTTCAATTTATCAGGCGTTTTTTTCGGGGAACCAGAAATACGGTTCCGGTCAGTCCGGCGAGCAGAAGAATCCAGGCGGAAGGTTCCGGTAAGCCGGTTAGGGATTCGTTGAAATTAAACGCGACGAAATTTTCAGAATAAACGAGATATGGAGCCATTTCTTCGAACGAGTCCAGAATAATATTGCCGTTTTCCATGAGAAGATGAAGTTCGGAGAAGTTGCCGTCAATGGAATTTGCCGAAATCAAATTGAACGTATCGTTCGAGGGAACGGTATCGCCGATTCGAATGGCCAGAATACTTTCGTCGCCGATTGTGAAATTTCCCGTAACGTTTAGCGAGTCCCAGGTTGAAACGTCGGCGGACGCGGCGTTCGCCGCGAGGTCAAGAAGAATCGTCGGCGCGGTAATGGAGTCTTCCGTAAACTCAAGGACGTAATTTCCCTTGATAGCTGTGGAACCGATTCGATTTGGATTTTCAACAAAGAGTCGATCCTCTCCGACGGAACCTCCGTCGGGGGAGAGCGTTCCGCCGTTTTGAACGAACGTTCCTCCCATGAGGGAAGCGTCGATTGTCCGAACGTTGAGCGTTCCGCCTAACATGACGATTTCATCGACTTTCAGCGCGCCGGACAAAGAACTTGCGGAACCCGTTTTGGCGATGATATTGGCGGTTCCGCCGGTGAGAGTAAATTTTGAAGTGATGAAGTTTTGAATTTTGTTGATTCCGTAAGTATTAAGGGTTCCGCCTGAAAGAGAAACGGAGGCTTCCGAGGCGACGTTTCCAGCGCCGCCGAGTTCAATTCCCAGACCGTCGTTGGCATTCCAGCGTCTCGCGCCGTCGCCCCAGAAATGGGATTTGCCGCCGGACTGGTTCAGGATACCGGTTCCTCCGTTGACGTTTCCGTAAGCGAGAACGAACTGGCCGTTCATGACGGCCGTTCCGCCGACGATATTTAGCGCCGCGGAGGCGTTTGTTCCGAAAAGAGTGACGCCGTTTCCGATGAAAGATCCGTCGTAAACGTTGACTTCGTTCATGATGGATTTTTCACCTCCTTCTCCGCAGTAGAAACGATCGTTATTCACGACTGTTCCGCCGTAGATATTCAGGATGGCTTTTCCGCCGTTTCCGAAATTAGTACTGCCGTTTTTGTCGTAAGCTTCTCCCGTGGTCAGGACGGCGTCGTCGAAAACGTTTACGACGGCTTCCGCGGCGCCGTTGGCGGCGAACGAGCCGGTAAGGAAATTTAAGCTGGCGTTATCGCGTAAATTCAAAATTGCCCGACTGTCGTCAGCGCCGGCGATATTGAAGGATTTGGCGGTAAGCGTATCGTTTCCGGCAAAATTGGCCGTAGCGTTGGAGGAAAAGCCCGTCGCCATGGAGAAGGTTCCGGAAAGAGTCGCGACGGTGTCGCTTGAATCGAACGTTGCGGCGGAATCCGTCGAAGGAGCCAGATTAAAGTCCCGGACGTTCAACGCGGCGTTTTGGAATTTGACGCTGGCAGAAACTCCGTAACCTCCCGCGAGTTGGAGTTTTGCGGCCGTAATCGACGAGTCGGCGATATTGAGGGCCGCCGTGGAATAATTGCCGTAACCGACGTTCAGATCTTTTGCAGTCATTACGGAACCGTCGGCAAGATTAACGGTCGCGTCGGACGTCGAGGCTTCGCCGAGATTCCAGCTGTCATGAGTAATATTCAATGTGGAATTGAAAAGATTTAATGCAGATTTGGCATTTTTTACCGTTCCGATATTGAGGATATCGGAGGAAATGTTTTTTCCGTAGATGGAAACGGTCGCGGAGCCGTTAATTCCGCCGATGGAAAGTCTGGTTATCGCGGAGACGTCGGCGTCTTCGTAAATGGTAAGCGAACCGACGGATGCGGTTCCGGCGCCGACGCTGATATTTGCGGCGTTCAATTTTCCGTGGATTTCGGCGGAACCGTTGGAATTTACCCCGGAGGCGACGTTAAAGGCTGTTTCAGAGATAAATTCCGCTCCGTTCTGGAGAGTCAGCGTAGCGGTCGATCCGTTTCCAGCCCCGATATTTGCCGTTTGAGCGGAGACGATTCCGGACGCGACGTCCATGACGGCTTTTCCGTTTACGCCAAGATTCAGAACGCTGGCAGAAAGAGTTCCGGCAGACTGAATCGAACCTTCAGAATCGCTCAAAAGACCGGCGTTAATCGTTTCCATACCCGACCCAAGAGTTCCGCCTTTTTGAATTACGACGGAAGCTTTACCGTGGTAACCGACGTTCATGGCGTCGTCGTCTTTGAGCGCGAGCGTTCCGCCGTCTGCAATCGTCAGTTTTGCGGTAGAATCGGCGTTCTGAGCCATGAAGAAAGTTGGAACGGACGCCGACGTATTCAGAACGGCTTCAGCGTTGAAACCGGCGCCTCCGAAAACCGCTTCGGAAGTTGAAGCAAAATTGGCGTTCCAATTTGAAAGGTCGGTGAAATTACCGGAAGAATTCTGGTTCCAGAAACAGGGCAGCGCGGCGACTGTTCCCCAGAGTTCGGCTCCGTCGGAACCGTTTTTCACGCTTGACGTCCAGTAATATCCGTCGGCAAGATTTCCGCTGGTGCGGTCGATAGTCGTTCCGGCAAAGGAACCCGCGACGACAAGTTTGATGGAGTTGCCGTTTTCAAACGTCAGGTTGCCGACGGGGTTGACGGAGATTCCAACTCCGCCGATATCCGCGTTGCCAGTAACGGCGAGGGAATCGTTTTGCGTCCAGTCGGTTTTGGAGACGATATCGAGTTTAACGGATCCCGTTCCGGTCAAAACGTAATCGCCTTCGATAAGCGTTGAGGAAATTCCGCTTTCGTTGGGTACGAAGACGTTGTTTTCGACGGTTCCGCCGTCGGGGGAGAGAACGCCGCCTTCCTGAACAAAGGCTCCGTTTTTCATGTAGCAGTAGTCGGAAGAGACCAGATTGTTTGAATTGTCATAGCGGTTGCCGCTTGCCAGGATACGGGCGGCGTTAAGCGTTCCGCCGGTCATTCGCGTGTTTGTCGCGAGCAGACCCG
>CAZWOV010000005.1:0-21950 GCA_964635645.1 uncultured Planctomycetaceae bacterium
CGTCGCGGATGAGCTTGGGAGCGATTACCGCTTCAAAAAGGGAGCTTACGCCGATAATCTCCGTAATTTCTACAATTTTTATGATGAAATCTGCGTTGAGTTGCAGAAAGACGGCGATTTGCTCCGCCTGATGAAGTCGCAGCTTTCCGACGCCTGTTATTCCGACCCGGAACTTCGCACATTGACAATGGACGTTGGGTTCTTTGTGAGCAGACGAATCGACGGTACGAAAACGCCTTCGGCAGTCGCAGCCGATGAAATCGCAGCCGATGAAATCGAAAAGTATGATAAAGCCGCGTTTTTGAATGAAGTCTACATGGCCGAAGGCAAGTACGATACTCTAGTCGCCGTCCTGAAAAACAGGAAGAATATTATTCTGCAGGGGCCCCCCGGCGTTGGCAAGACTTTTGCCGCAAAGCGTCTGGCGTACTCCATCATGGGCGAAAAGGATGAAAACCGTATTGAATTTGTGCAGTTTCATCAGAATTATTCTTACGAAGATTTTATGACGGGATATCGGCCGACGAACGATGGCTTTGAGTTGAAGCGCGGTATTTTTTATCGATTCTGTCAAAAAGCGGCGAATTCGCCCGGTAAGGACTTTTTCTTTATTATTGACGAAATCAACCGCGGGAATACGAGCAGGATTTTCGGCGAACTGCTGATGCTGATCGAACGGGATTACAGAGGCTCCAAGGTAACGCTGGCGTACGACGGAAAGACGTTTTCCGTGCCGAAGAATCTGTATATTATTGGTATGATGAATACGGCGGACCGCAGTCTCGCAATGATCGACTATGCGTTGCGCCGCCGTTTCAGCTTTTTCGATATCACCCCCGGCTTTGCGTCCGAAGGCTTTATGAAGTACCGGCAGAGTCTTCATAACGAGACCTTTTCGCTGTTGATTTCCAAAATTCAGGAGCTGAACGTGGAAATTTCGATGGATAAATCCCTCGGTAAGGGTTTCTGCATAGGGCACAGCTATTTCTGCGGACAGACGGAATGCGCCGGGGAATGGATGCGGGCAATCGTTGACTATGACGTTCTGCCCATGTTGAGCGAATACTGGTTTGACGATATGGACAAGTTGCGGCGTTGGGAGAATATTCTGCGCGGGGTATTTGATGATTAAGGACAGGAGCATATTCATAAAGAACGTTTACTATATGCTGTCCTATGCATTCGCAACGTTGACGCCAATTCATGACGAAGAAATTGCCGCGGAGGAATTTGACAACATACACAATCTTTTCGCCGCTATCCTCGCAAAGGGTATCGCCCGACAGTTAAAGCGGGGACTGTATCGGGAATATCTGAATCGTAAAGAAGATATGCCCGTCATGCGCGGAAAAATCGATTTGTCCGGAACGATCGGGAACAAACTTGCCCGGAAGCGGGCGCTGACCTGCGAGTACGACGAGTTGTCCGAAAATAACCCGCTCAATCAGATTGTCAAAACGACCGTAATGTTGTTGCTTCGTTGCGGAAAGGTTGATTCCGAGTACAAAAGCGACCTGAAAAAGGAAATGCTCTTTTTTTCAGAAGTGGACGCCGTCGAACCTGCGTCTATAAAATGGGCCGCCGTTCGTTTTCAACGGAGTAATCAAAGTTACCGAACGCTTATCGGCTTGTGCCGGTTCATTCTGGAAGATATGCTTCTTACTACGGAGCGGGGCGAATACAAAATGGCCTCGTTTGTCGACGAACAGCGTATGCATCGTCTGTATGAGAAATTTCTTCTTGAATACTTCCGCAAGGAGTATCCCGCGATAAACGTTTGCGCGTCGCAGATTCCCTGGGCGTTGGACGATGGTATCGGAACGATGTTGCCGGTTATGCAGAGCGACGTTACTTTGAGTTATTGCGGCAGGGTTCTTATTATCGACGCCAAATACTATGCCCATACTACGCAGACGCGGTATGATAAGCAAACGCTACATTCCAATAACCTGTATCAAATTTTCACCTATGTGAAAAACAAGGATTCTGAATTGGGCGGCGGGGTGCGCGAGGTTTCCGGCATGTTGCTGTACGCGCAAACCGACGAGGCCGTTCAGCCGGATAACGCGTACATGATGAGTGGCAACAGAATCTACGTAAAAACACTTGATTTGAACTGTGATTTTCAGGAGATTTCCGCCCAGTTGAATGCAATTGCCGACGGCTTAATGAAATAGCGGAGGCGCGTCCCGGCGGCAAATGACGAAAATTCGTAATTTTGCGTAAAGCGGCGCGGCAAATTCAGAGCAAACGACAAACCGGCAAGTTTGAGCCGCGCGTTTGGAAATAGACAGGAAAGGCCGTCTTCCTGAAAGGAAAAGAAGACGGTCCTGTTTGAAATTTCAAACGAAGGGATTGGTTTTGGGATAAAATTCAGTTGTCGTTTGGAGGATTTTCCAAAAGTTCAGCGAGTTCCAGAAATTGATTTTTCCACGCGTCTCCTCCCAAATCGGGATGAAGAATCCGGAAAGTACGAAAAAGTCTGGCGGCGAGTCTGGTTTCGCCCAATTCAATCTGAAGGCGAATGATCCAGTATTTCGCTTCGTACCATTCGGCGGTTTCGTCTGAAACATGCTTTTCGATTCGTCTCCATTGTTCCAACGCCTGAGACAGACGGGAATTTTCTTTTGAACGCAGCGCTTCGTCGGCCAGGAGCTGCCCCCAGAGAAGTTGAACTTCCAGACGATTTGGAAATTTCAGAGCAATTTTTTCGTAAGACGAAAACGCGTCTTTGCGATTTCCAGCCAAAATCATCGCGTTGATACCCATTTGTTCGATTTCTTCGCGAATTTCATTTGGAAACGTTTCAAGGAAAGGTTTGATTGAATTGAAAAGTCTTATTTCCATTTCGAGGAGTCTTTTCAGAAACGTTTTTTCGCCGTCGTTGAGACCGGCGATTTCTTTTTTTGAAAATTGAGCGCGCAAACGGTCTGCGAAGTTAAGGAGGAAAAAGGTTCCAGACGCTCGGTTTGGGGATGGCGGAAGCGTTTCGCTCCATTGAATTGCAGTAAAAAGAGCCTGTGGAAACTCCGTTGGTTTTTCTTTTTGAAGCGATTCCAGATATTGGCGCCAGTTTTCAAAGCCGGAATCGACAACGTCGGGAAATCTTTTGTCTTCCGGCGAAATGTTTGCCGCCAGAAGCATTGAAACGTCTACGCATTCTGCGAAATTTTGACGGATACGAGCGATAGTTTCCAATTTTTGGAGCAACGATACGATTTCCGGGTCTTTTTTCCCGAACTTTTGAAAATGTTCTAAAATGAGCAACTGAAAGCGATCCAATTTTGCATTCAGGGACTCGTCCAGTTTCCCATTGGCGGAATCAAGAGCTTCGGTAACGTATTCCGATTCAATTTGAATGGCGAGCGAATGATTTTCCATGGCGGACGGATGTTCCGGAAACGAGATTGAAAATTTTCGGAACCAGTTGGCCGCGTCGTTCTTTTTTTGGTTTCGATAAAGAATGGACCCTGCCATTTGCGTCGCGTGAAAGGCCGTTTCGGCTTTTTTTTGAGAAAGGGCGGCGTTCCAGAGGTTTTCGCAGGCGCGGACCGCGTCCGGGTCAAAATTGACGCAGGCGTTTTCCGCGGCCATTTGAAGAAACGTCAGATTTTGATTTTCACCTGTGTTTTTCAACATACCATTAAAAAGGAGTTCGGCCTTGCGGACCCACCACGGAGCGCTCTTGGCGCGAATGGCGTTGAGTATTTCCAGCGTTTCGTCGCGGAATTTATTGACTTCGTCTTCATTTTTGGATCCTTCTTCATTTTTTTCATAGCCCGATTCCACTGCGCGAGCCAGAATTCCAGAATAGCGCAGTCCAATTCGCCGTTTTTTCCCAAAAGTTGGATATGAAATTCATTTTTGACGACTTGAATCGCTTTTTCCATCTTGTTTTCGGCCAAATAAAGACGAATTTGTTCCGCAATCGTTTCCAGACGGAATGCGTCCGGAACGGATTCGCCGGACTTTTTAATTTGATCGTTCAGGAGTTCCAGTCTTTTTTCAGTCGTCTCAAAGTCTTTCTGAATCCGCAGACAGCGAATTTCTTCAAGCCGCGCATTCCAATAAACGGACGAGCCGGTTGAAACTAACGTCAGATTTCCGGCTCTGGAAAGCGCCTCTTTTAGAGAAGTCATTCTGTCGAGAGAACCTTCCGGATAAGTCGTCGCCTGAAGTTCGTATGCGAGCAGGAGTTGAAGTTGGATTTGATTTTTGAGAGATTCCAGTTCCCAAAGCGAAAGTCCGTCGTCGGAAAAAATCGAAGATGAAAAAGACTCGTTTCTTTCATCCTGTTTTTTCCCGGATTTTCCGGAGCGTTTTCCCGGGACGGTTCCTTCCTGAGCGAGCGCAAGGACGGCTTTTTCACGGGACGAATCGACTGCGAGAAATCGTTGAATTGCATCGCGGACAAGTTCCTGCGCTTCAACGATTTTTTTTTCAGGTTCGAGAGCAAAACGCGCTTCCATTTCGGCGCGTCGCGCCTGAGCAAAAACGCCCGCGGCATATTGAAAATCAACGACGGGGAGCCAGGGACAATCGGCGTTGGATTTTCGAAAATCCTCATAAAGATTTTTGATTTGAAGGTTCAGTTCTTTTTTTTCCGGCGCGGGGACGCAAAGGGCTTTTTCTTGAAGAACCCGAATCAGTTCCAGCGTAAGTTCAGCCTGGACGGCGGGCGAGATTGTTTCTAAAGAAAGTCGGTTTCGGCAGTGGAGTTCCGCCAGACGAAACAAACCTCTGTTAAGCAGTTCCTGAAGAAATTTTTGATCAGGCGAAGTCTTTTCTATTGGACGCAGCGACGATTGAGCCTGCGCCGTCGAAAGGATCGAAACGTTGCCGCAGAACGTATTGAGAAACAGGCCGCAAACCAGAAAATTTAAGAGAAAAGAATGATTCATGATGTTTTCTCCTGAATTTCAAGCGGTTTTTCAATGGCAAACTGAATTTTCTCAAAACCGTTTTTTTTTGCTGAAGAATAGACCTGAATGACGTTTTCCATCGGTACGTTTGGATCAATATCCAAAATTAACGGTACGTCGGCGCATTCTGCCGCCAAAGCCTGAAGCATGTTTTCAAGGCCGGAAAACGTTTGAATCTTGTTTCCGTAGATTTCCCACCACGGCCCTTTTTCATAATGAACGAGAATGGCGATCTCTTCGAAATCCTGAATTTCGGGGGGAAGTTCCACCGGTTCGGCCAGTTCCGACGACTGATTTCCCAATAGCGTCTGGATAGGCGTAGGAAACAGTTTTTCCGGCAACTGAAACGACGACGTGCAGATGAAGAAAATCAAAAGCTGAAAAATGACGTCGATCATTGGAGTCATTTGAAGTTCCAGCGATTTTTCGGATTGGTTGACCGATCTGTATTTCATGTGTGTTTAAATTCGATAAAAAACGGCGAGTCGCATTCCGGAAAAACTAGACGGCGCGGCTTATTCTTCCATAACGGCAAATTGAACGTCGGCGATTCCCGCTTTTGCCGCTTCGAGCAGGATCGGTTCAATTACGGAAAATGGAACGAGGCGGTCCGCGCGGATTCGAAGCTGGAAGGGTTCGTTTTTTTCCTTTCGTGATTTCTCTTCTTTTTTGAGCAGTTCAGAAAGCTCGGAAGACGCGATTGATTTCATGCCGATGAAAAGTTCTCCGTCGCGCGGGATGGAAAGCGTAAGACGAGACGTTTCGTCCGCATGAATTTCATTGGCCTTTTCCGCCTGAGGAAGATCCACTTCCACCGCGTTTTCCTGATTCGTGAAATGGCTTGCCACAAGAAAGAAAATAATGAGCTGAAACACAATATCGATCATGGGCGTCATATCGAAACCAATTTCGGAATGTTTCAGTGCAGGCGCTTTCATTTCACGCTCCTTCCGTATTCCTGGAAATGGCCGAACGATGCTGGGCGTTGGTAGAATTTGCTATTCTGCGCCGGTAACGTTTTAGCGGAAGGAATATCTCCTGAACTTTTACGGTCATTTCAGCCATCATCCGATCGATTCTATTTCGGAAATAGGCGAACAGACCGATGCTTGGAATTGCGACGACCAACCCTTCCACGGTCGTAACCAGCGCCTGGTAAATTCCGCGCGCAAGTTCAGGTCCCTGCGCGGATCCCTGGGTTGCGGCAATTTGCTGGAAGGCGGTGATCATACCCAAAACGGTACCCAAAAGCCCCAGCATCGGGGCGATCGTGCCAATTACGGAAAGGATTTCAATTTTTCGAAAAAGTTTTGCCGCCTGATTGGAAATTGCGTCTTCAAGCGTTTTTTCGATGTCGTTCCAATCTCCGTCGTTTTCGAGAAGTCCCATACTCACGACTTTTGCCAAAGGACACGGATTTTCCGCGCATAAATTATTCGCCGCCTGAAGTTGACCGTTCGCAAGGTTTTCTCGAAGTTCTTTGGCGAGTTGTTCAGGGAAGATTTTTTCCTGACGTATGCTCAGAAAAAATCGGATGGCAAATGCGACTGCCGTAATGGAAAGTAAAAAAATAACCAGACCGACCAAACCGCCGGATGCAATAATTTCAAACATTTTTTTCTCGTTTTTTTGAGGAAACAGATTGAAGAGAAGGGCTCTTCAAAAAATGGTATTGATTGAAAAAGAACGGAGAAGTCGCTTGCTTTCGTTCAGTCTTCATTGAATTTTTGCGCTTCTTCCGGACGTCCTCCCAGTTCCAGGGCTTTTTGAGCCTGTTTAATGGATTCTTCGATTAAGACTGGCGAAGTAGCGTAAACCAACGCGCATTTCAGAAATGAAAGCGCCGCCTGATCAAAATCGTTCAAGCGCAAAAAGGCCTGTCCTACGACAAATTCCGGACCGCCGCGAAGTTCAGGCGGGAACGATTCCAGCGCGGCTTGCCACCGCCGTACTTTTTCCGTGGTCAGATCCATCAGTTCAAGACGCCAGCATTGAGCCTGAGCTGGTAACGCAAGTCGGCGTTCGCGATTTTGGGCAATTTGTTTCATCCGTTTTGCGATTTCTTTTCCGTCTGATGAAAACAGCAGATAGCTCCCGCAGAGCAGAATAGCCGTCGGACTTTTTCCGCTTGCGTTCAGCAGTTTTCGGGCTGTTCCTTCGATTTGCGTATCGCCGGGTATCGTTTGCCATGCGAGTGGAATCGATGAAAACGTCCGATCGGTCATTTGAGGCTCAAGTTCCTCCAACGCCAGAAAATTTACGACTGCCTGCGAATAAAATCCCAGCGCGGTTTCGCATCGGATGATTTTTTCCATAATTTCAACTTCTATCCACTGCCGTTCCGCCGAGGCGAGGGATTTTTTGAAGTGAGTCAGCGCGTCGCGGAAGTTCTTCTGCTGAAAATGAAGCTCTCCCAGTTTCTGTTCTTCCGATTTTTGGTAATGAATTTTCCTGACCAAATGCGCGGCAATGGTTTTCTCGCCGTCTGATGTTTTGAGAACCAGACCGTTGCGATTGAATGATTCTACGACTCCCGTAAGTCTGAAAAATCCTCTGCTGTCTTCACAATTCAGAATTTCAACGACTTCTTTTCCCGCAGGAACTTCAAGCTCGCCGTTTACCGGGAGCGTTTGGGAGACGGCTGTTCCGAACGTTCCCCAGTTTGCCGCAGACCAGAAAATCAGGATTCTGAAAAAAAGTGTGAAAGCTCGCATTGGAGAAGCGTGAATGAACGTCGTAAAAACATTTATTTTGCGTTCCGTCTTGAAATTCATTTTATCTGCTCAATATTCAGGTAAACGTACTGTCCGCCATTCTGTTCGGCAAGACGCGAAAGCCAGTTTGCGGCGCCTGGTTTGGGGCCGTGTCCGAATTGAATGGCGTTGATTTGGGTTTTCGCGGCGTTTTTTCGAATTCGCTCAAGATCCGCGGTATTAAGAGTCGTTTCGTTTTCATCCGCATCCGTCAAAAAAAAGATGACGTCGGGATGTTGAGATAACGCCGTGAATAACGCCGTTCTGTGGTCGGTTCCGCCAAACGGTACGATGGAGTTCAGGAAACGTTCCGCGCCGTTTATGTTCGTCTGGGTCGCAAAAAGCATCTTCCGCGCTTCGTAAAGAAGAAAATCGGCTTCGTCGCCGCAGTAAAAAATAATTTGAAACTGCTGATTGGATTGAAGCATTCGAAGACTTCTTTGGAGTTCGGCTTTTGCGGCTTTCATGGGGGTTGCGGTTGAATCGGAAGGATGAAATCCCATGCTTGCGGATCGGTCAAAAACGAAAATAAAAGTATTTCCTTTACCCGTGGTTCCGAAACAGGATACGGCGCCTTTGCCGAAACCGTTGAAAGAACCGGAACCGATTCCCGATAAGTCGCCCAAACCGTCCGAGATACGGTCAAGTCCGGAACTTCCGCTGCCTGTGGAAGGAGCCAGACCGGGAGAATGAACGGCGACGTCCGGAATATTGGGCGCGTCCATACTCCGGATTTCAGATGAAAGAGCCGCGATAATCTCTGAATCGCTTTTTTGCGACGTATCCGCCCGTAGATTTTCAGATTCATTCAATGCGGAAGATTCTTCATCTGCGGAATCGCCAACCGATTCGTAGAGAATTTTTTCACCGTCGGCGCTTTTGAAGGCAATTCCGACTTCGCTGATCTTTTCTTCAACGATTCCTTTGGGGGAGACTGGAATTGAACGCGTGATGGCGAACGTTAAAATGAGAAGCAGGATCGCGTGAAAAATGATGGACGTTCCCCATGCGGAAAAAAAAGTTTCCTGCATTTCGTCCGAAACCGCAGCCGATTGCGGAGAAACGGGAGCCGGAGATTGCGAAGAACGTTCGGAACCAAAAGAAACCGCGTCCCGAGCGCTTTTTGCCGCGGAATTTTCGGCGGAACGATTTAGGGAACTGAAATTTTCCATTACGTTTGATTTTCCCAAAGGAAAAAGGGACTTAAATGCATGACGGAAACGCAAACGAAAAAAGAATACCTGAAAAAGAATTTTTTGTCAAGAGAAAATTTAAGACGGCGTTCAATCGCGTTCGGAATTTTCAGAACGCGCCGAATTTTATTGCGACGCTTGAATTTTATCGCAACGCTTGAATTACGTCGCGTTTTCGTATTAGAAAAAAAGAATTTCAATCCTTCAATAACCGCAGACGCCGCGCTTTATTCTTTGTTTGAAGGGTAAAGCGCGGCGCCAAACGGAAATTTTGATTTTGAAATCTTATCCAATGATTTTAGAAATCGGCATTTCAACGATTCCCGTTGCGCCGGCTTCGATCAGCTTCGGAATTAAATCGCGAACGGTCGCGGCGGGAACGACGGTATTTATGGCGACCCAGTTATCGTCGACCAGGTTGCTGATAGTCGGTTTCTGCAAAGCGGGAAGAATATCAATGACCTTCAGGAGGCAGGAGCGGTCAAGGTTCATGACGAGATAGACTTTCTCTTCCGCTTCCATTGCGCCATTCAGCAACGTGACGATATTCTGGATTTTTTTCTGTTTCCACGGGTCGTTCCAGGCGTCGTGGTTTGCGATGAAACGGGTGGTGCTCTGAAGAACTTCGTCGACTATGCGCAAGTTATTGGCGCGGAGAGAACTTCCAGTTTCCGTCACTTCAACGATAGCGTCCGCCAGACGCGGCGGTTTGACTTCCGTAGCGCCCCAACTGAATTCGACTTTTGCATTAACGCCGTTTTTCGCGAGGTAATTCTTCGTTAACTCCATAACTTCCGTAGCAATCCGTTTTCCTTCCAGATCCTTGACGGAATTAACGGGAGAATCTTCCGGAACGCACAAAACCCAACGAACCGGTCTTCTGCTGACCTTGGAAAACTTAAGTTCCGCGACTTCATGAACGTTAGCGCCCGTTTCGACGATCCAGTCGTACCCGGTTAAACCGGCGTCCAAAACACCGTTTTCGACGTATCGAGCCATTTCCTGCGCACGTATGGACATGCATTCGATTTCGACGTCGTCAATGGACGGATAGTAACTTCTGGACTGAAATTTGATTTTCCATCCGGCGCGATTGAAAAGCTCCGCCGTCGCTTCCTGCAGACTTCCAGCCGGAATCCCCAATTTCAACACTGACATAAAAACACCTCTTTTCTGATTTCCTGAAATGTTTCCGGATACGCAACAGTTTCGTCCGTTCTGGATTTTATTAAAATAAAAACCTCTTTTTGGGAAATTGAGGACTCTATATTAATACGCTTTTTAATTTCTTTCTGGAAAAGAATCCAAACGCGGAAACTGTTGAAAATTGAATATGCGTTTTTTTAGCAAAACTATTTTTTCCCGTAAACCTGAGCCGGGTCAAAAATACGTTCGCCGTCAATTTCAAAAGAACCGTCCTCTGGATTGATTTTTCTGAAGAAACAACTCTGGTAACCTTCATGACACGCGGAACCGCCGATTTGTTCAACTTTAATCAGGAGGGCGTCGCGGTCGCATTCGATAAAGATTTCCTTAACAATTTTGACGTTTCCGCTTTCTTCCCCTTTTCTCCAGAGTTTTTGACGACTGCGACTGAAATAAACGGCGCGTCCGGTAGCGAGCGTTTCGTCGTAGCTCTCCTCGTTCATGTATGCGAGCATAAGAACTTTTCCGGACTCCGCGTCCTGAACAATCGTCGTCAAAAGGCCGCCGCATTTAGCAAAATCGGGACGGATTGTGTTTTTTTCGGTCATGGTTTATCCTCAAATCATTTCCATAAATAGTAGAACAGCTTTTTTATAGTATATCATATTTTTCATTTTTGTCATGGGGTAGGGGGGCGTTTTCTTGAGATAATACGGTAATTAATCGTAAGATTTCCTAAATTTCAGGTAAAAAACTTTTGGAGATTGAAATTTTGGAAATTTTAAATAGATGAAAAGTCGACCGTTCTTTATGAGATGAGAAAAAATTTAAGCGTGGAAATTTCCTCTTGACGCCTCTTTGAAAATTCGTTAAAGTCTATTGGTAAGAATTAAGAAATTGGAAGTTCATTAATTCTATCTTTTTTCACTGAAATAAACGCCGATTTTTATCTGGCGGATGAAGATGAAAGAGTAAAACGAAATGAAAAAAAAAGCGAAATTGAACCCGGCTCTTGAAGTTTTTACGCGGCTTAAGAAGAAAGCGCAATGCC
This sequence comes from uncultured Planctomycetaceae bacterium, assembly GCA_964635645.1. GTDB lineage: Bacteria > Planctomycetota > Planctomycetia > Pirellulales > Thermoguttaceae > RGIG3701. Next base: position 11,066 of record CAZWOV010000005.1, read on the forward strand.
GCGGTAAAATTTCAGCGGAGTCTGCGCAGAGTCGGGAAACGCTTTTTATGGGGCGGATGTTTCCGGAGACAGTCGCGGGGAACGGGGCGGAGGACGGCGTTTTTCAGTCCGTTACGGCCTGTCGTCCAACGGAGACGTTTATGCCGCTTCACTACGAGCCGAACTATGCGTATCCTCTGATTATCTGGCTTCATAGTCCGGGAGAGGACGAACGTCAGTTGCGGCGGGTTATGCCGCTTTTGAGTCTTCGGAATTATGCGGCGGCGGCGGTTCGCGGCGGCGTGTCGTTTGGGAACGACGGATTGCCTAAAAAAGGATATTTCTGGGATCCGGGAACGTATGAGACTACCTATGCGGCTGTGTTAAAAACTATTAATGAAATGCGCGGACGTTGTCGAGTCGCTTCCGACCGTATTTATCTTGCGGGATGCGAAGAGGGCGGGACGATGGCTCAGCGTCTGGCTTTTCGCGATCCGCAGCTTTTTGCCGGCGTTATTTCGCTGGACGGAGCTATTCCGGAAGACATGATGCTTTTGGAACACTTCAGAGAATTGAAAGAAGTGCGTTTTCTTTACGCCGTGTCGCGCGGTTCGCGAACATGTCCGGTAGAAAGTTTTTGTGAAAATCTTCGTTTGCTTTATTCTGCCGGAATCCCATTGACGCTTCGAAATTATCCTACGGCAGGTTCTCTTCAATTGGATATGCTTCAGGATGCGAACCGGTGGATCATGGGAGGTATCGAATCCGCGTTGCTTTGAATTGAAGCGGATTTTATCGGCGCAGCGTTTTTTCGGATAATAATAAGCAGATTCCAGGGCGGGAATGGCGCCGGGTCGTTTCCGTTTTATTTAAGAAAGCGTTAATTTCAGGGTGGTTCATGGCAGAAGAAATGACCGAAAGAAAGAATTGCCAAAAATTTCCAGGGCGTTACGTATGGATTGCCGCTCTGATTATTTTGGGATGCGGCCTTTCTGTTTTTTTCAGTTTCAGGTTTGATGAAGAGACGGATTCCGCCCGTTATGAAACGCTTTTTTCGGGTAAACTTTTTACTGAAAGCGAACTTCTTGAAATTGAAATGGCTTTTGCCGCGGCGGAACTAAGCGACTATCGAATAACGGAAGGTACGGTCAAAATCCCAATACGTCAAAAAAACGCTTTTGTTCTTGCTTTGAAGAAGACGTCTCTTTTTGAATCGGAAATTGAAAAACCGTCTTCTTCCGGTTTCTGGGTTTCTGAAAAAGAACGTCAGGCTGAAAGTCTGAAGGAAAAGCAAAACGTTTTGGCGAATCAGCTTCGGACCTTCCACGGGATTGAAAACGCCCGCGTCATTTTAGATATCTGCGAAGCGAAAAAAGGGTTTGCGCGTGAAAAACATGCGACGGCTTCCGTTTCGATTCGGTCCCGAGCCGGTTATGAAATTTCGCAGGACGACGTTCAGTCAATCCTGAACCTGGTGACGGGAGCGGTTTATGGACTTTCCAGTAAAAATGTCTGCATCGTGGATACGCGAACAAATCGATCCTGGAAATTTAACGAACCCGAAGTGGAATCGGCACCCGAAATTTCAGCCGGAGAGAGGGTTGATTTGCGTAAAATCGTTTTCCAGGGAGAAGATTTGCCGTGTCCGGAGATTTTGGACGTCGCGGCCCGCGGGATTCTTGAAAAAGAAAGTAAATTGGAGGAAACGGAGAACGTTGAACGTTCGTTTGGAACGGAGACAATTTCAAGTCGCCGTTCGGATTCTCTGAAACCGGAACGTTTCGGATCTTCAGAAGAGATTTTCGCAACGGGGACCGTTCGAATCGCGGGAGGCAAAGTGGTTTCCGGTAAAAAAGTTGCCGGGAAGTCGAGCCGTTTTCAAAAGGAAAATCTTATTTTCGATTCTCGTTTACTTCCTGTTTCCGGTATTGAAATAGAAAAAAACGGGAGGCCGGAATCTTATTTTCCCGAAGAGATTCCTCAAAAGCTGCCAGAGCTTGATTCCTCTGAAAATTCTGCGCTGACGATGAACGTTAACTCTGAAATGGACGCGCTGTCGGGCGAGATGGCTTCCTCGGAGAAATTACTGGAAAACAAAGGCAATCTGATTCGCGCCAATACGAAACGCGCGGATTCATGGCCATGGGAAGCGACTGCTTTTTTGGGAATAGCGTCCGTTCTGGTCTGCGGAATTTGTCTTCTGGTACTTTTTATGACCCGAAAAGGTCTTTTCGTCGCGACCTCTGTTCGCAGATCCGATTTGGAAAAAAGAGAAAATGAAAAAATAGAAACGGCGGATTTCCAGAATGAAAGTCTTCAAACGGCGACTGTTTCGTCAGCCGCGTCTGAAATGGATTCCGTTCGGGAGTTTGCCGAAGAATCCGTTGCGGTTTCTTCAACCGTCGTTTCTTTCCCGGAACTTTCTCAATCGGAAAATGAGTTTGATAATGGTCGGGATAAACGTTCTGAATCTGAACGCGAGTCGGCGGCGTCCATGCCGCGCGGTATTTCAGAAATTCTTTCCACGCTTGAGACCATAAAACAGGAAGAATCGGTAGAAGAAGCAGTTTTGGAAGAGGTTTCCATTGAGGAAAAAAATCTTCTTCCAGAGATCGAAAAACTGATTCAGGTTCCGCCCCGTCGGTTAGCTTTGGCGTTTCTTGAAGAACGACCGCAGACGGCGGCAATGCTCCTGATTCATTTTCCCGACGTTCATCGCGCGAATGTCCTCAAACAGATTCCGACAAATCGTCGTCTTGAGATTGAATCGCGCTTGACGGAATGTTCCGTTCCTGACGAAGAGATACTTCTGGACGCGGCGGAAGCGATTCTTGAACATCTGGATGAACTGGAAACGCTGGACGAATGGAATTCGGAAAACGATTTGAATCCGGCAGAGATTCTTTTTCAAAAGGAAGAGGTTCTTTCTCAATCCGATATTCGGCCGTTGGGAGAAGTTTTACCGAAAGAGGAATTTTCTCAAACGGATGAAGAAACGCTGAATTTGAATCGTTCTTCCAGTGAATTTCGGAATGGCGTTGAATCTCTGTTTGAGATGGCGGAAGAACGCGGCGCGGCGTCTGCGTCTGGGACTGAAATTACGGTTACGGAAGTTCCGGAAGTTGCGGAAGACGCGGAAGGCGCAAATATGGAAAGTTCCGTATGCGAATCGGCGTCCGACCAGGAGTCTTCCAAAACGGCTTTTGAGGGGAGAGAAGATTGGAAATTTGCCGATCTGAAATACTTTTCCGACGCAGCGTTGAAGGGACTTTTGACTTCCAGCGATCCCGATAAAGTGGTTTTAGCTCTTTGGGGGGCGGACTCTGGATTAATCAATCGGATTTTAGGGGTTCTTCCGCGGCGCGAATCGTCTTTGCTCGGCAAACAATTGAAGCAGCTTGGGCGAATTCGTCTTTGGGAGGTAGAGAACGCCCGGCGAGAAATTTTGAGGAGAGCGTTTGAATTGGCGGAACGCGGGAAGATAGAATTGCCGCAGACTGCGGAATGTATTTGAAGAAAAGTTCCGTTTTCTGGAAAGAGACGACGCGAACCCGTTCAGGGAAAAAGTTCTTTCATTTACGGAGACGCATATGAAAAAAGAGGCGCTCAACGCTCATCTTTTTAATTTTGAAGATTTGAAGAGCCAGGCGGAAGATTATTTGGCGTCAGTCAAAAAAAAAGCGGGCGAAATTCTTGAACAGACGATTCGGGAGGCGAACGTCAAAAGGGACGAAATTCTTGAAGAAGCCAATACTATTCGCCAAAACGCGCATGAAGAGGGGTTTCGAGCCGGCGTTCGTCAAGGGCTTGAAGAGGCGGAAGCCCTTATCCAGGAAAATGTGCGGCAACGTCTGGATAATGAAATAGAGCCCGCCGTTCAGTTTGCGGAAAAGGGAATGCAGGAACTTTTTCGCCGATGTCTTTCCCTTCGAGAGGAACTTTCCAGGAATTGGGAACGCGCATTTCTTCAGTTGATTTGCCGAATTTCCCAGGTCGTAATTCGCCAGGAACTTGAAAAGGACCCGCAGATTTCAATTCGTTGGATTCGCGAGGCGCTGGAACTTTGTTCGGGAGAAAATACTCTTGTGCTTGTCATGAATCCGGAAGACGCGCGGAATCTTGGCGCTTCTCTGGAACGATTACGCGGAGAGTTTCGGCAACTTGGCCAAATTGAAATTAAAGCCGATCCTCAAATGGATCGCGGCGACTGTATCCTGAAAACGGAAAACGGTCGGCTCGACCAGCGTCTGGCAACGCAGTTGGCTCGAATTGAAGAGGAGCTTCGCTCATGAATCCCATGTCGCTTTTGAATCAGTTGGAATCGATTATTCCCACTGCCATAGTGGGGACGGTGTTGGAAACTGCCGGAACTACGATTCATGCGAGCGGTTTTCCCGCTCCGGTAGGAGCTTTGGTTGAGATTCAAATGCGGGACCGTTCTTTAATTCAGGCGGAGGTGATCGGATTTCGCGAAGAGACGGCCATTCTTTATCCGCTTCAGCCAATGCACGGAATTCGCCGCGGAGATCGGGTCCGGCTTGTTCAGACGGCGCCGTGGCTTGTCGTTGGGGATGGAATGCTTGGAAAAGTTCTCGACGCGCGCGGGCATATTCTGGAAGACGCGGGAACGGCCGCTTCGCGAATACTGGAAACGCAGACGACGAAAGACTCTTCCTTTTCCGAGCAATTTTTCTCCATTCCTGACGAAACGTTTCTGAATACGGAAAAGATTCCGTTTCATCGCGAGGCGCCGAAAGCGTTTCAGCGTCCGAGAATTTCAACCGCCGTTTCGACGGGCGTTCGCGCGATTGACGCTCTTTTGACGCTTGGCGAAGGACAGAGAGTTGGAATCTTTGCCGGATCGGGAGTCGGAAAAAGCACCTTGTTGGGAATGATCGTTCGATATTCCAACGCGGACGTTATCGTAATCGGACTGGTTGGCGAACGCGGAAGGGAAGTGAATGATTTTCTTGAGAGAGATCTTGGGGTCGAGGGACGAAAACGGAGCGTCGTCGTTGCGGCAACCAGCGACGAGCCGGCAATTTTGAGAGTCCGCGCGGCGCAGACGGCCACGGCCGTTGCGGAGTATTTTCGCGATCAGGGGAAAAATGTTCTTTTGCTGATGGATTCTTTGACGCGATTCGCAATGGCTCAGCGTGAAATTGGTTTGGCGATAGGCGAACCTCCGACGCGAAACGGTTATCCGCCGTCAGTCTTCGCCATGTTGCCGGCTTTAGTCGAGCGTACGGGACGAACGCGGGAGGGAAGTATCACCGCGATGTATACGGTATTGGTCGAGGGCGACGATGAAAACGAACCGATCGCAGATACCGTTCGCGGCCTTCTTGACGGGCATATTTGGCTTTCCCGAAAACTTGCGGCGTCGGCGCACTATCCGGCTATCGACGTTCCTGCGAGTATTAGTCGTTTGATGAACGATATTTGCGACAAGGAGCATGTTCGGGCGGCGCAGGAACTTCGTTCGATGATTTCGCTCTGGCGAGAATTTCAGGATCTTCTGGCGATAAACGCTTATCGGAAGGGAAGCAATCCGGCATTGGACGCCGCGCTTGAGAAAAAAGAACGGATTATTCAGTTTCTTCGTCAAGACGTAGACGAACCGTCCGCGTTGGAAGACGCGATTCAACAGTTGGAGCAAATCGCGCGGTAATTTGCGGAGTCGGAAAATGGCGTTTAAATTTCGTCTTCAAGCTGTTCAGAAAGTCCATGAATTCCAACGGGACGAGGAGAAACAATCTCTGGCGCAGCTTCTTCAGAAACAGAATGAAACGATGGAGCGCGTCGAGCGGCAGCGAAATGAACTGGCCCGAATCCGAAATGAGCGTATCCAGCTATTGAAAAATGGAAATTTTCAGATGTGCAGACTTCAGCAGTATTTTCAGTTTGAGGCGCGTCTGGAAAAAAAGATTCGGGATTTGCTTAAAGAACAGGAGCGGATTTCGCTTCAGGTTGAAAATCAAAGGAACGTATTAATTAAATCGGAACAGGAAGTTAAAAAATTTGAAAAACTGGAAGAAAAACAACGCGAGATTTACCGAAAGGCGCATCCCGAAACGTAGTTTTTTCATTGAAGCCGTTTGATTATTTGTTTGATTGATTGTTTGCGGTTGCGGCAGAAAAAATCTTGACTGTGTTTTGATTTCTCGTAACGAATTACGGCGTTGAAATTGCCGAACTCCTCTCGTTTGAAACTAAAGACCGGTAGTTGATTTTTCCTGGTAAATCGGCAGATAGCGATAGTAAACTTCAAGAATCATGACGGCCATCGACGTCGTGTAAAGTCTTCCGCCAATTTGATTATTGTTTTTTTCCCGTTCCGTAAAGAACCAGCTTCCGGCTTCTTTCCCGGCAGTTTCCTGCGTTAGAATCAGGTAATCCCGCATTTCTTCATTCCATTCGGTCCACCGCGGTCCGCCGTAGTGGCGTAAAAGCAGAGTTGCGTAATAATCGTAATAGAGATCGGATTCGTGGCATCCCCAGTCGGCAATAAGCCGCGTTCCATTTTCCAGAAGTTCGGCGTTGTGCGGCGTTCCCGTAAAAATACGGGCGGCCAGTCCCATGGCGGTCGTGGAGGGGATGACGGGATTTCCCGGCTGATAGGAGTATTTTGATTTTTTTTCGGAAGAAATCGAGTCCAGAAACTGGTCCATTCGTACGATTGTCGCGGATGGAATTTCAAACCCCGCCATCTGAGCGCTTTTTAAAAGCATCGCGACCCATGTCGTGACGGAAACGTCTCCCGCTTCGCGGGGTTGGTATCGCCATCCTCCTCCCTGTGGATCCTGGGCGTAAAGAATCCATTGGAGGCCTCCAAACGCCAGTTGTTGGAGATTTGGATCTTTCCGCACTTCCAGAGAGTACGCTTCGCACAGCGCAAGCGTCGCCAGAATGTGTCCGTACATTCCGCGGCTGTCCGGCGAATCGCGAAAATCGTATCCCGGCTGTGTTTTGCGAGATTTTGCCTGCGTGGACAAAAAGTAAACGCCGTCCTGAACCGCTTTCTGATATTCGCCCTGTTCTCGGGTATTTCCGTGTCCCATGAGGGCCAAAAGCGCCAGAGCAGTCGCCGCGGTTCGTGAAGTCGCTTCGCCCGAATTGGAAACGCCGTGCCGCGAGAGATCAAAACTCCAGCTTCCAAAGTATTTGCGATTCGAATCGAATTGCTGATGACGCGCGATCCATGCCAAACCGCGTTCGACCGCCGTTTCACTCTGCGCGTTGCCGCCGGATTCCGCCAACATTTTTGCCCGCGCCTCCGGATTTGTGCGCGCCTCTATTCCGCCGCCCGTCGGTAGGCTGCGAGTCGGCATGATTCGCTGATTCAGGTCTTCTCCGCCGCCGGATTGAAGCGGAGTCGAGTCCTGTTCCGGGGCGCTGCTCTCTTCACCCTCCTGTTCCGGTTCCGTTGGAGAAACATTGCTCCAGTCAAGAGCGTTAAGGACGTCGTCCGCTGGATTTTCAGGGCTTTCGTTTGAATCGTCGTCCGACTCTTTTTCCGTCTCTTCTTCCGGTTCAACGCTTTCTTCATTCGGGAGGAACTCGTCTGTTTCCTCTGGAGTTTCTTCGGATTCCGACTTCTCCGATTTATCGAGCGGCTTGGTTTGAATTGCGGCTTCCATTTCATCCAGAAGAACGTCGTCCCAATTTTCTTCTTCAGGAACGGTAGTGAATTCCATACTGATTTTAGGACCGATCCCCTGTCCGCCCGGAGTGATGAACGTCCAGAGAACGGCAAAAATCAAAAAGAAAAGATGAATAATCAGGCTGGAGAGAAAACTGACCGAATTTTCAAAAATCTGACGGGAAGAAACCTCCTCGTCCTGAAGCCAGGCTGTTTCAATATCGTGATTAATCCGCGCTTTCAGCGCTTTTAATTCATTCCGTCCCGATGGCGTTTCCTGAATACCGCCGGAAATTTCCGGTAAATCAGACTCTGTTTTTGAGAGGGGAGTCAAATTGGATTTATCGAGAAAAGAAGATTGTTTCGTCGGCGCCGCCGACGCGTTTTTCTTCTTCTGAACGGCTCTCTTTTCTTTTGATTCCAAATTTGACTCCATGAATCATACGTATTCTGTTGAGACTTCCGTTAGGCTTATGGAATGTCATTCCGTGGAAACCGGAAATTCTCTTTTGATATCGTCAACTCCGTTTTTACCGTCAAGTTGATTTTTATTTTCGCCGGAGTTTTCCGTTTCAGGTTCCATTTCGGTACGTTTGACGGTTCTGTTGATTCTGCTTTCCACGTCTGAATTATCGACAATCAGAACGTTTTCTCCATAATCAATTTCCTCGTTTTCAATAATTCGTTTCCCGCTTTCGTCAAATTTGGCGTCGGCTTCAAATGTTTTCAGTTTCGCAACTTCAAACAGATTATCGTAAACCTCCTTAAAGTCGGCTCCGGTAATTTCATGAATCGATCGTGCGACTTCCTGGAGATAACGCAGAAATTGCTGGCGACGATCCGCCTGTTCGCGAACGCGCTGTTTCCGTTTGAGGTACATTCCGAGTTTTCGTCCGGCAGTTTGGAGCGCCAGACGAATTTCCGTCATGATTTCCGGGTAGGACGCGATAGCTTCTTTGGATTCGCTCGTGAAAGGGACCCAAACGCTTGCCAGGTGAACCATGACCGTAATGGGACCGCGCGGCAAGGCTCCGCGAGACTGCTGAAGACCGTAGTTCCGCCAGTTCATATTCATAATCGTTTGGGTGATCGCGCAGGCGGAAAGCTGGGACTGGAGCGGAACGCGGTTCGCGTAGCGAAACACGCTCATGGATTGCCCTTCGGCAATGTTCACGTTCTTCATGGCGGAGAAAAGGGCCTGGACGTCCTTCCTCTTCATTTTCGAGGGCGTCATGCGGGTGGAGAGTTTCGAGACTTTCAGAATTTTGTCCGCTCCGTCCGCGCCAATTCCCTGGAAAGTGTTCATCAAAAACTGTCGAATTGTTCGAACGTCCGTTTCCGCCAAAAGTTCCTGAAGCAGATCGGAAGAAATGTTCTGAGTCACCGGCGTTCCGCCGTAGGCCAGGGCAACCTCAACCTGAAACGGATTGCCGCGGTAGACGGCCGGCGGTCTGGTCGCCGCGGTATAAAATTCGCCGGGAACAACCTGATGAAGTCCTTTCAGAAGGAGTTCTTCTCCAATGGGAGACAGGCAGTCGGTTGAAGGGTTGGGGATTTTTGTGTTTTGAATGGCCTGATAGAGACGTTCGACGTCTTTTTGCTCCAAATTCGCAGGATGCGCGCGTAAATTAATGTTTGCTTCGCCGCAAAGCTGTTTGCAGATTGGTCCGGAGACTTTTGAAAAGTTATTCTCAAAGAAACTCGACATGCTTAATTCCGTCGAGTGCCGCGCCATATCCGCAAGACGGCCAAGCTCGACTCCGTACGGGTGAGGCTTAATCTCTTTCGGTTCGGGGGGCAGTTGGGTCGTCGCCCGTTCGTAAATCCGAACGTCGGGGTCTTCCGGTCCCCGATAGTGAAGACGAACGTGGGGGTTGGCAATCATCGTTTGTTCGAGATATTCGTCTACGCTTCCCCGTCCGCGAAGATACTTTGCTTCAAGTTCAATCTCGACGCGGGTTCCGGTTTTTACTTCCTGGGCCCAATCAATCTTGTTTTTTTCAAAAAAAGCGGCCCGTTCTTCCCGCGCGGCTGGAACGAGCTGTCCGTCGCCGTCGCCGTTAAGAATTTCCGGAATGTTTTTTTTCGTATTGATTCTGATTTCATAGAAATGAGTTTGTCTCGGCGACGTCTGCGAAACGATTCGAACCGGTTTTCCCGTCGTTAGTACGCCGTACATTCCCGACGCGGAAATACCGATTCCCTGTTGGCCGCGGGACATTCGCATTTTGTGAAATTTTGAACCGTAGAGAAGTTTGCCGAAAACGTTGGGGATTTGCGATTTAAGAATACCCGGTCCGTTATCCTGAACTTCAACTTTGAAATGGTTTGACGATACTTCCTGAATCCGAACCCAAATTTCAGGTAAAATCCCAGATTCTTCGCACGCGTCGAGCGAGTTGTCAACGGCTTCTTTTAATGTGGTGAGCAACGCTTTTCTGGGATTGTCGAAGCCAAGCAGATGACGATTTTTAGCAAAAAATTCACTGATGGAAATATCCCGCTGGCTTGCGGCCATACTTTCCGCGGTCGCTCGTCTGGCGGGGTTGGAAACGGTCCTGGTATTTTCTGCCATTCTGCTTTATTCCTCTTTCTCTCGAAGCAACGGTTCTCTCCGGCGGGAAACTTCCCAAATTTTTCACCTAATTATAGACGAAAATCGAAAAATGTCCAGTCCTATGCCGAAAATTTTTATTCTTATCGTCGAATCCCCGTTTGGGGCTTTCGAGCTTCTTCAAGTTCTTTTAATTCAGAAACGTTGCGCTTTTACGTAAGGCGAAATATTGAACGTTGTTTTTAGTAATGAAAGTTTACTTTGTTTTACGAAAAACGGATACGAAAAACGGAAGAGTCTCCTCAAACGGCGGCTCTTCCGGAGATTCAGGTATTGAAGGAATTAATGATTTCTTAATTTCGCTCCGAGCGATCGATTGTAGGCTTTACTCAAATCGCACCCTTCTTTAACGGAAGATCCGTCGTTTATGTTAATCAGTTCCAGAGAAAGACGGTAATCCCGTTGCGAATCTTTATTATCGACCGTCGTTCCGCTCGTTAATTTGGCAAAAAGAAGATATTCAAACGGCTGGCCGTCTTTTTCCAGTGCCGCCTGAAGTTTTCGCTGATTTTCAGGAATAAAGAGGTCGTCCATTCGAAATCGTTCGGCGCGGATAGCCGGTTCCACGAAACGCCGACTGATCGAGGTGAAACGACCGCTGGAACTGACGGCCGTGTCGATCATTTCGTAAAGCTGTTCTTTGTAGTCCG